>CAZGMW010000007.1:0-15880 GCA_964526895.1 uncultured Planococcus sp.
CTTTCGTTTTATACAACTAAAACTATGCTTATTCAAGAAGATGCCATGTTTTCTGCACAGCAAATGCAAACTACTAAGATAGACTAAGTGAAAAATGAAAAGAAAGAGGCGATTTAATATGATAAAACGAAACTTACTTATGGGCACTGTATCAGTGGCGCTTGCCCTAACTTTGAGTGCATGTTCAGATAGTGCAGAAGATGGGTCAGCCACAGAAAGCCACGAGAATATGGAGATGGAAGAAAATATGGACGAAGATATGCCGATGGACAGTGGCTCTGATGAAGACATGCATATGGATATGGACCATTCTGGATCAAGCGAAGTGCCGGACGGACTTCGAGCGGCAGAAAATCCGACGTATGAAGTGGGGAGCCAAGTCATTGTAGAAGCAGATCACATGATGGGTATGCAGGGTGTTGAAGCTACTATATCCGGAGCGTTTGATACCACGGTCTATTCTATTTCATACACGCCGACAGACGGCAGCGAACCGGTTGAAGACCACAAGTGGGTTGTTCATGAGGAACTCGAAAATCCCGGCGAAGAACCGCTTGAGCCTGGAGCAGAAGTGACTGTGAATGCAAATCACATGGACGGAATGGACGGAGCGGATGTGGTCATCGACTCGGCCGAAGAAACAACTGTCTATACGATTGATTACACATCCTCTACCGGAGAAGAAGTGATAAACCATATGTGGGTAACAGAAGGGGAACTTACTACTGAATAATATTTGCCTATTCTATTGGCGATCTTTAAAGATAAAAGCTATTTAAAAAATTTTAGATAGCTTTTTCTTTCTTGATGATTGTTATCCAAGAAAATTTAACCTTAAGCAGAATATATCTCAAAAAAACCTTATTACAATTTCATTTCAACGGGGTCAATTTCTTTACACTTTTTCGTTGCTTCCTAATCTGCATACTTTCTCAACACTATTCGGTTAGTATGAGTCGATTATAAAGACGGCATTGGAGAGGTTTAAATACATATGAAGCTAAATTACTTATTATATGGTCTGGATATAAAAACTCAATTCAATCAGTTACCTCTGAATTTAAATATCCACCGAATTACTGATAACTCTGAAGATGTCAGCAAAGGGAATCTGTTCGTTGCTATTAGAGGTTCCGAGAAAGACGGCCATGAACACATCGAAAGTGCCATCAAGAATGGCGCTTCTGTAATAGTAGGAGAGCAAGATGTAACCAATTTACCTATCCCTTATATTCAAGTTGGAGATAGCCGGAAAGCACTTGGAATACTTGCTAAAAATTTTTATGGCAATCCAGCGAAAGACAAAACAGTAATCGGGATTACTGGAACCAACGGTAAAACAACCACAAGTTACATGCTAAAGCACGTCTTGGAAAGCAATGGGAAATCTTGTACTGTGATTGGAACTTTACAAAACATTGTAAACGGGGAAAGAATTCAGAGTTCCAATACAACTCCCAATTCTCTGGTTTTACATCAGCTTTTGTCTATGAGCAAAGATGACATCATCATCATGGAGGTTTCGTCCCATGCGTTAATCCAGCATCGGACCGAAGGCATTGAATTTGATTATTGCTTATTTTCTAATCTTCACCCTGAACACCTTGATTATCATTCCACTATGGAAGAATACTTCTCGGCCAAATCGCTGTTGTTTAATCAGTTAAAAAACTAATGGAAAAGCTATTGTAAACCAGGATAACTCTTGGGGTATGAAACTGACAAAGATTTTGCGAAGCAGCGGAAGAACAGTTTATACAATCGGCGGGTCCGAAGAAAACCATCTTCGCATCTCAAATTTCCATTCACAAAACTCCAGTGTTTTGATTGAGGAAGAAAACGAATCTCGGACTATCTATTCTCCGATGAACGGAGCACATAATATTTATAACACTTTAATGGCTTATCTCACTGCGAAATTAATCGGTGTTAGCTCGAATGACATTCTCAGCTCTATCGATGAGTTTAAGGGCGTTGAAGGACGATTTGAAATTCATAAACTACCGAACGGCGCAACTGCAATTATTGATTACGCGCATACACCTGATGCTATTTCCTATTGCTTAACGACAGCAAAACAACAGGGAGCTAACAGAATAACGCATGTTTTCGGGTTTCGGGGAAAGAGAGATTCGAGTAAAAGAAAAACCATGCTATCGTTAACAAACGACTTAAGTGACAAATACATTTTAACATTGGACGACTTAAACTCTGTTCCTTCTGATAAAATGATTATGACTTTAGAAAACTTACATGAAACCTATGGAAGTAAGAAGGGAAGCATTATTCCTGATCGCACCTTGGCCATTAAGCATGCTATAGAAGACAGCCAGGCCGGCGACTGGATTATGATTACGGGTAAAGGCCACGAGAAGTACCAGCAAAAATTCCATTTACCAACTGCATCGGACCGGGAAACCGTCAACTTTATAACGAAGCAATATTAAAAAAATCAATCAGGAGCTTATATGAAAAAACTAAGTGTGGTTTCAACAATTTTAATCATTATCAACACATTTATCGTTTCTGCAGTTTTCAGTAAAACTATTGCCCCTCCCCTGCCTATCATAGCCAGTGAAGCAGCTATTGTTATGGAGGCGCATACTGGAGAAGTTCTCTATGAAAAGAACGCACAGTCACAGATGTATCCTGCCAGCGTAACAAAAATTGCCACAGCAATTTACGCAATCGAAAACGGAAATTTGAATGATATCGTAACTGTCAGTGAAAAAGCGCGTAATACTGAAGGCACCCGTGTTTATTTGGAAGAAGGAGAACAAGTGACTTTAGAAAAATTGTTGCAGGGACTCTTAGTTAACTCGGGAAATGATGCCGGAGTAGCGATTGCCGAATATCTCAGCGGCAGCGTTGAGCAATTTTCTGCTGAGATGAATTTATATTTAAAAGATGTAATTGGCCTGCAGAATACGAACTTCGAAAATCCCCACGGTCTTTTTGATTCCCGGCATATGACTACAGCCGAAGATTTAGCGAAGTTAACCAAATATGCGATGAAGAATGAAGAATTCATGAAAATATTCGGAACAAAAGAACTGCCGTGGGATGGTGAGTCCTGGGACACCACTCTTTATACGCATCATAAACTGTTAAGGGAAAAACCTTATGACGGCGTAACAGGCGGTAAAAATGGATTTGTTCCAGAAGCAGGGGTCACGCTGGTAACTACAGCCGAAAGAGAAAACTTAAATTTAATTGTCGTCACCTTAAAAAGTGACTCAGAGGCAGAAGCATACGATGATACCGTACAGCTATTGGATTTTGGATTCGAAAATTTCGTGACAAAAAGCATTCCAAAGAACAGCAGCTTTTCTGTCGGTGATTTGGAATATATTACTCCTCAAGCAATATTTTATACGCATCCAATAGATGAACAAGTGACTATTGCAGTAAATGAAGACGGCAAATTAAGTGTTACTGATCAAAAAGGCACTCTTCTGTCTTCTTATCAGTTTCCCGTTAGTGATCTTGAGAAAAACCGTTCGTCTCCTCAAGAGGACTCCAAATCATTTTTAGAACAAGTTGTTTCAAATTCATTATTTTTGTTAGTTATAGTCGTCAGTGTACTGATTTTATTGTATTATCGAAGACGGAAAAAACGATGAAAGAAAATATTTCTCTTTACAGACCTCCGCTTCGATTAACTTTAAAAATTTAAAGAGCCCTAATCATTTACTTAACACAATATCTTTTATATTTCCGCTAAGCTGAATATGCAAAGCTATAAGACAACATTTACTCGTCTTTCTAATTGTTTTTATCTGGATATATTTAAACCCGGCATTGCTTCACGAGGAGCAATGCCGGGTTTTTTTAAGCCAAAAACTATCAATTCTACAATTTTCAACAAACATTTTTATTGATCATATGTCGATAGAAGTGAAAGTGTCCACTCCATGTCCTTTTATTGCTTTAATCTTCCTCTTCTTCCAAATCATCAATCAACTTTTTCATTTCTTCAATTTCACGGCGCTGGGCTCTGATGATCTCTTGAGCCAGCTTTTCAACTCGCGGATCCGTGATTTCGGCACGCTCACTTGTCAAAATAGCGATAGAGTGGTGCGGAATCATTGCTTGCATATAATCCACATCATCAACTGCTTCCTGGCTTCGTGCCAGCCAGAACCCACCTACGACAAGCATAGCACTGACCGCATAAATTGCGATATTGGCTTTTTTGTTCTTGTACATATGTTGCATGAACAAAAGCATCACGATTGCCATAACTGCACCCATGTAAAGGGCCATATAAGTTCTCATTTCACTGAAAAACAAATGGTCCAAACTGTAAATAGTGGAATACATCAACCCATACATAATCAGGGTAGCTGTCAGCACCATCAGTATAAACCGCAAATACATTTTCATTTCTCATCTTCCTTTCTAAGTAGTTGTAGTTTAAATCTTCCCTACTTAAAAAGTGATAAACGGCTATGAACAAACTCCATAGAAACTGCACAATATAGTAGTAAATGATTCTTGAATTGCTGGTTTTTGTACTCATCAACCAACCATTACTTACTCTGCACTTTTCGAAAAGAATCGATTCAGCTTTACAATCAAAAAAGCAGAATTAGCTAACAACCAGTCGATTGTGCTGCTTGGTATTTTATGTAGGTTAACTTCTATTAATCCGTGATATGTAAACTCAAAAGACTAGTATACCTATTTATACTGTTAGTAAACCGAATCCTATCATTGCTAATACTGTTCCTACAAAAATGAGAATACTGTTTTTGGTGGTCGGTAATGTTAAGAAAGCGCCGATATAGTTTACTAATATTCTTATTATTACATGTGAATCTTCTTTGTCTTCTTGTAATGTATATTTCAATCCAAAACAAACTAATATTAACCCAATTAATATAAGAAAAAGTGGAATGAAAACAAAAAAATTCATCTTAATAGCTCTCCTTCTACTGACTATTCTAATAGCTATTATCTTTCATTTTTCTTACTCTGTCAGGCCTCGTTTTTTTCAGCTTTTTGAGATACTCCTAATTAATAACCAGAGATTAAGCAGTCATGACTAGTTAGACGTAGAGATAAAACCGTTCGTAAAGGTGCTAAAGCACTTTACGAACGTTCACTGAATTGCAGATACATTTACGGACGCTCTCCCGACCGTTCATCCATAAACAGAAAGTCTTAGTGAATATAAAAGGTAGAGAAATTAAAATCATGTCATAAATACGGATATCTCCAATCAGAGTTTTTACCTTCCCATGAATATCCCGTTGCTGCAATTTTACTTATTAAAGAATCAGCAATAATATCGGTATAGTAATGACGCTGGCCAATGTGCTGACAAACATGGCACTGGAAACCATATCCGGATTCATATCGAATTTAATCGCCAACAATGTCGTTGTCGCAGCGGCCGGCGTTGCAACAGCAACCAACAGGACTTTGGATTCGAGCGAGCCTGCCGGATAAAGCAGCGTCAGCAGCAGAAAGCCGATTGCGGGAAAAGCTATCAACTTGAGTATGGCCGCTGTGCCGATGAACTTCACTACGTTTTTAATTTGAATCGAAGCGAGTGTAATGCCGAGAAGCGTCAACAGCACCGGCACGGCTGCCTGCCCCAACAAAGCTGTCGCATTGCTAATTGCCTCAGGAACTCTGGCATCAATTATCTTTATTAATAGCCCGATCATAATGGCGATAAATCCGGGCATTCTTAAAATAGTAACGAAAATATCCTTTTTCGGTGTTTTTTCATGGTTCGATGCATAAAAAATGCCGGCGGAATTCATCAGCAAGGATTGCGTGACCACATAAATAATCGCAATGGCCATCCCTTCATCTCCGAATGCAAAAAAGACGATCGGCAATCCATAATTTCCGGTATTCGGAAAAGCACTGGCCAGCATCATCGTATTCTGATACGACAAATTCCAGCCAAAGAGGAGTCCGAGTACTTTAACCAGTAATGCAAACAATAAAAATAGCGACAAAGCAAAAAGTATAATCTTCCCTAAATCGCCAAGGTCCAACGAAGAGGTGGTTACGGAATGGAAAAACAAGGCCGGACTGAACACATATATACAGAGGTCAGAGACCGATTTTGAATTGATATCCATGAACCTGCCGACAAAAAAGCCGATTCCCAGCAATATGAATACCGGCAATATTACATTGATGATTTCTGTAAAAACCACTGCATTTCACACTCCATCAAAAAGAAGGAAAGGATTTCTCCCTTCCCTCCAGTTTAATTTTATTAAATGAAAAATGGTATAAAGAGGCTGGCCAACAATAAGATCAATGCGCCGCCGAGCCGTGATGAAATTTGCGCGAACGGCATCAGTTCCATTCTTCTGGCAGCGGACAAAACAGCGACGTCGCCGGTTCCGCCCATATTCGCCATACATAAGCCAGCTGTGATGGCCGCTTCGATCGGATAGAAGCCCATGAATTTCCCGACTACTCCTGCTCCGATGACTGCTCCGATAACCACCGCCAGAACAATCAGCACATATTGGATGCTGAGCGCATTGATGACCGCTTCCAAATCCGTATAAGCAACGCCAATACCCACAAGAAGAGCATTGGTCCAGTTCCGCGCAACAAACTCATACCACTGGCTGGCACCTTCAACGATAACTTCCGGCATGACATTTGCCACTTTCAATGCGGCAACCAAAATAATCATGATCGCGTAAGGATGCAAGGGAATAAAATCTCCCAGCAAATTTCCTATGATATAAAAGGATACCGCAGCTAAAACGCCGATTCCCATTTTAGCCAAGTCATATCGAGGCGTTTCTTTTTTCTCGTAATGGAAGTTCCGGATCAATTGCCCGTTTCCAGTCAGACTTGGATATTTGTTCCCCACCAAGTTCAAAACACTGGCAAGAATAATGGCGAATACATTTCCCAGTGCTAAAGCGGGAACCAGAATCGATAAATAATAGCCCGGTTCATTACCGAGCATTTCGGAATAGACCTGAGACATCGGAACAGCACCCGCACCCATGCCCCCGCCCATGATCGGCATGGCAATGACGAGTATCGCTTCCTGCACACTGAAACCCAACAGCATCCCGATCAATGCTGCAAGACCCACCGCGCCAAGAACTGCAGCCAGCAATGGCAATGCATAACGGACCCCAGCTTTCACTAAAATCTTTGATTCCATACCCAAAATACTGCCGGTAATCAAAGCAGCGATATAGAAATTCAGGAAATCGCCGTCTTTCATGAATTCTGTAATGGTTGCAGTCGTACTTTCCGGCATAAGCCCACTATAAACCATGAACGCAGAGCCGAAAATAGCGACAATTGCGCCTCCACCAAGGAATGTGCGCACAATCGGCGTATTATTTCCAAACCAGCCGAATAATTCACCGAGCACCATCGTGATCAGCAAAGCACCGATCATTCCCGCCGGCAGATTTTCGGTGTACATTGCATAAATCGCAATAACGGAAAATATACCAAACCACAGGATCGGCATATTAAATATCGTAAACTTATCCTTCGTATTTTTCAGCGGCAAGTCTGCCGGTACGTCTTTTGTGTTCTTCACTTTCGACCACCCCATCTTCTTTTTCTGCACTGCATCAATCTACATAAGTTAGAAGTAAAGAATCAGTATAATTATGCCGCTTTGGACAAGGGCAAAGATTATACTCCTGCGCAAGTTCGTCGCAAAGGAGGCACCATCTTCGTTTGGCGCACCATTGCTAAGAGAAATCTCTAAAGATATGGAGCAAAACAGCGAAGACGCCTTGGGGACCAAGCGAAGTGCTGAGATCCACTCGGACGAAGTGAAACGAGTACGAGTTAGCTCAGCGCGAGCCCCCGGCAAGCGAAGCTGTTTTGCGGAATATCGGCTGATTAGAATCATTAATTCAACTTATATAGAAAGCGCTTTCAACTTCTTGTAGTCCTTAGTTTAGACAAACTTTCAGACAACTTGTAGCTTATAAAAGTATTGGTATTATTGTAATTAAAAAAAGCAACCGGAATTGGCTGCTTTCACAAAAAGGCATCAAGACGCTGAATGCCTTCCTTATTCAAATGATACTGATAGATGGGTCTTCCCACTCCGTAAATCAGGTCTTCTTCCAGATAACCGATTTCGGTTAGAAACTTTAAATACTTCCGCACGGATACCCTCGAGATATCAACCGCTTTTGCAAGCTCGTCCGTCGAAAAATACTCTGCTTGATTCGCCAGGATCACCCGGTTGATCGTATGCAAAGTCGCTTTTGTCAGCCCTTTTGGCAACGCCTGCAGATTCACCGGCGTTGAGTCCGCCGTATTTTTCCTCCGCAGCACGCGATCCAGCTCCTGCTGGCTGACCCGTTTCTTGCCGTGAAGTTTATGATAATTATTTTCATACTGCATCAGCGCCTCTTGAAAACGGCTGAACTCAAACGGTTTTATTAAATAATCTGCTGCACCAAGCCGCAGAGCCTGCTGAATCTGATCTATTTCAGAAGCTGCCGTGATCAGGATGACATCAAGATCCTGTTGCTGCTCGCGGAGCAATCCCAAAAATTCAATGCCGTTCATCCCAGGCATATGGATGTCGAGCAAAACCAAGTCGATTTTTGTTTTACTTAAAAATTCAATGGCTTCAGCCGTATTTCCTGCACTGCCACTGACCGTAAAACCATCTATTTGTTCCACATAATGCCGGTTCAAAGAAGCAACCATCGGGTCATCTTCTACTATCATCACCTTAATCATCACTGTGACCTCCTGCTTCATAAGGCAAAACAATTTCAAATGTTGTACCTTCATTTTCATAAGACTCCAAATCAATCGAGCCTCCCAGTTTTTCTACACTGTTTTTCACCAAATGGAGACCGAATCCACGGTGATGCCCTTCTTTACTGGACACGCCTTTCATGAAAATGGTTTCCTGCAATTCTTCCGGGATGCCGGTTCCCGTATCACTTATGGTGATGGCCAGCAGTTCATCGATATATGAAAGTGTTACTTTGATGGATTGATGTTCCTTACCGCCGACATTGTCGATTGCATTATCGATCACATTGCCGATGATGGTAATCTGCTCATGTGTCACAGCGGGGTCCGCAGGTTTTGGAATTTCAGTTTCACAATAGATGATCAACTCGACATGAGCTTCTCTGGCAAAGCTGATTTTCCCTATAATAAAACCTGCAAGAACCGGATCTTTGATATAACGGGTAATGGTGCCGACTTCGTATGCCTGGTGATCGACCAGTTTGGCGATAAAGTTTGAGACCTGTTCGTATTCCTCCAGCTTGATCAAACCCAGCAAGACGTGGAGCTGATTCATGAATTCATGGGACTGTGCCCGCAATGTGTCGGCATACATCTCAATTCCTGTCAGCTGCTCTGCCAGCTGATCGATTTCAGTCTTGTCCCGAAATGTGATGATTGCACCGATTACTTCGTCTTTCACTAGCAACGGTACATGATTTGAAATAATAGAAAGGCCGTTAAGCTTTTGTTCTTCATCTAAAATCATTTTCTTCTTTTGAAGCACTTGATCCAGCTCAATGCCGGGCAGAAATTCCTGAACACTTAAGCCAATCGGCTCTTTGTCCATAAAGCCTGCTTTTCGGAAAAGCTCTCTTGCCGATTTATTTGCCAGCATGATTCTTGAATTCTGATCGATGGCGATTACGCCTTCATAAACCGAATGGAGCATTTGGTTCCGTTCTTCGTGAATACGCGCGATTTCATGCGGTTCCAGCCCCAACAAACTTTTCTTGATGTATCTGGCCAGCCAGAACGCACCGATAATCCCGAACAGCAATCCGATCAATGAACCAACGAGTATCGTCTTCCGGTTTTGCAGAATAGCCGCATCCACTTCCTGCAGAGAAATTCCCACTGCGACCGCACCAATCTGGTCTTCATTGGCATCGAAAATCGGCGTGAAAGACCGGACGGAATATCCAAGCGTCCCTTCTGCCCGCGACGTATACGCTTCGCCTTGCAGCACACGCTGCTCGTCTCCCCCAGCAAATGCTTTGCCAATATTAGCGGGATTCGGATGCGATTTCCGGATTCCTTCCATGTCCATGACCACGACGAATAATACATCGGTTGCCTGCTGGACGGCAAGCGAATAATCCTGGATGATCCCTTCCGCAGCTTCAGACTGCAGACCTTCCCGGATTACTCGCGACTCTGCCGCTGTCCGGGAAATGCTGACCGCTTTTTCTTCCAGCTGCCGTCCAATCACTTCGCCCGACGTATCCGCGATGAGCAGATTGGTGATCAATAAGGACACAAGGACAACCAAACAGACGAATATAACAATAACAGTACTTAATTTAAATCGTGATGATAACGTAATGGGTCACCTCATTCTTTGCCGGCTTTCTAACACAGATGTTTCTACTATAAGGCAAAACGGCTGGCAAGGAAAATACGGCCGCCGATTTAACGTTTCTTTTATGTACATTAAATAAGAGTCTGCATAGAACATACAAGCCACTTTACTGCCGATGTTGGTATAATAAAAAAATAGAGCTCAGAAGGACGGGATGAATTGAAACGATTAACGCCTACAGGCGAATGTATATATACATTCGCATATACCGAAGATGAAAAAGAATTATGCCATTTGGAGATGCGTGCATTTTTCGGCAAAGACACGGAAGATAAAATCATTAAAAGCGTGGTCGGCATCGATCCGAGCAGAAGCCCGTTCATCAAGGAACGGCTCGAAGTGCTGTTTGAAGCCGCTGAACTGGCAGGTATTTTGGAACAAGCTGCTGAAATCGACATGGACACCGCAACGTTCAAAGTGATTTTTCCGAAAATCAACGATCTGCCTTTGGCTGATAAAGTGGATTTTGAAACGAAACGCGAGATTGAACGGCAGATTGGAGCGGCTATCACGGGAGAGGCCGATGTCCATAAACCTGATGTCACATTCGGGTTGATCCCATTTGGCGGCCGCTGGTATTTCGGCAAATACCAGCAAAGTGAGTCAGTCTGGTTCAGACATCAACAAAAACCACGGGAATATTCTACGGCGCTGAGCACGAAAACGGCGCGTGCAATCGCCAATATTGCCGTGCCGGATCCTAACGGCGTCAAAGCGATCGACCCATGCTGCGGCATCGGAACCGTGTTGGTCGAAGCGCTGTCTATGGACATCAATATTGTCGGACGGGACATCAATCCACTTGTTGTCGACGGTTCGCGTGAAAACATCGCCCATTTCGGTTTGACAGGAACTGTCGAATTGGGTCCCATCGCTGATATTACTGAACAATACGATGTCGCAATAATCGACATGCCCTATAATTTGTACACCCATGCCACGCCTGGCGAACAGCAGGAAATTCTGAAAAACGCGCATCCTTTCACAGAAAAACTGATTGTCGTAACCATCGAACCGATCGACCACATGATCGAAGAAGCCGGCTTTCGGATTACTGACCGCTGCACCGCTAAAAAAAGTTTATTCCTGCGGGAAATTCTGGTTTGTGAGCGAATCGACCATTCTTCATTTAACAAGGATAAATTAAAACAGGCCTAATAAACCCTTCCGAATCCATTGATTCGGAAGGGTTGTCTAATGTATACAGTAAAAAAGACCCCCTCTAAACGCAGTTTAATAAACAGGGCATCGGGAAAAGATACATTAGTCTTAAAATTAGGAGGAAATTACTTTGCAGAAACATCAATTGTATGTGAACGGCAAATATATTGATTCCACCGGAACTGAATGGATTGATATCATCAACCCAGCTACAGAAGAAGTGATTTCACAAATTCCAAAAGGCAACGAAGAAGACGTTGATAAAGCTGTCGAAGCGGCATTCCAGGCGCAGCAGGCATGGGAACTGACGCCGAATATCGAACGTGGAAAAATCGTCCGCAAGCTCGGTGATGAAATCGCTAAAAAACGTGATGTTTTCATCGATTTATTGCAGGAAGAACAAGGGAAAGACTATGAACTCGCAAGCGGTGAAGTGGATCTTGCTATCGACTACTTCCATTATATGTCCGAATGGGCACGAAGAATCGAAGGCGAAATCCTGCCGAGTGACCGTCCGAACGAGAATATTTTTGTCTATAAAAAACCGATCGGCGTCGTAGCCGGCATCATTCCCTGGAACTTTCCGGTCTTTATTCTCGCGCGAAAAGTCGCAACAGCACTCGTGACCGGATGTACAATCGTCATCAAACCGAGCCAGCAAACACCGAATACAGCGATGGAATTCACGAAAATCATAGACGCGATGGATGAAATTCCAGCTGGTGTCTATAACGTTGTGACTGGTACCGGTTCTGAAATCGGCAATGCACTGGCAGCTCATAAAAAAGTACAGATGATCACCATGACAGGCAGCGTTCAGGCCGGAACGAAAGTGATGGAAGCGGCAGCGCAGAATATCACCAAAGTCAATCTTGAATTGGGCGGCAAAGCACCGGCCATCGTCACCCAGAATGCTGATCTGGATCTGGCGGCTAAAGCCATCACAGATTCGCGCCTTGCAAACGGTGGACAAGCCTGCACGAACGCTGAACGCCTCTATGTGCATGAAAGTGTCGCCGAGGCATTGACCGAGAAACTGGTTAAGGCTTTTGAAGCGAAGATACTGGGCAATCCACGCGAAAATAAAGACGTTGAAGTCGGCCCGTTGATCAGCCAAGACCGCCTTGAAACTGTTGAAGGCATGGTCAAGCAGGCTGTCGAACAAGGCGCTGTGGTTGCTGCAGGCGGAGAGCGTCCGGACTTCGAAAGCGGCTTCTTCTACAAACCGACGATTTTGACCAATGTAGCTCACGATTCGGATATTATCCGCGAAGAAGTATTCGGTCCCGTCCTCCCCATTACGACATTCAAAACATTGGACGAAGCGATCGAAAAAGCCAACGACACGATTTACGGCTTATCTTCTTCCGTTTACACCGACGACCTGAACGAAGCCATGCGCGTCGTCAACGAAATGAAGTTCGGCGAAACATACGTCAATCGTGAAAATTTCGAAGCCGTGCAAGGCTATCATGCCGGCATGCGCCAATCTGGCCTCGGCGGAGCCGACGGCAAGCACGGCATGGAAGATTTCCTCGCTACGCAAGTGGTTTACATGCAGTATAAAAATGATAAGCAATAATTGATTTTGAAAAAGGAGTGGAAACGATAATCGTTCCCACTCCTTTTTCCGTTCTGGTGATTTGGACGAAAAATCAGCGAACGCCGATATATTTTCCTGAGCGCCGATATAATTCGCTGAGCGCCGAATTATTTTTTTGAACGCCGATATAATCCGCTGAGCGCTGATTTAATTTACTGAACGCCGATATCTGGCTGTACGCTAAAATTTACAGGAGAAAGCGATATAAATAGCCGCAATTGAAGTTTTTCTTATTCATAAGAGCCATTCGCTTCGGGAAGCTCATTATATTCATCCTTCTCAAGGACAATTTTGTGCACAAATTCATCAAGTTCGAGAAGTTTACGGATTTCATTCGAGTTCTCGCAAAAAGTTGAAAAATCAAAGGATTTTGTTTCCCCGTTCATTTGAATTGTCCACGCAGTGTATGAAGCTGGTTCTGTTGCGCACTCTTCAAATTCTTCCAACTTCAAATCGTCCATAATATCCATATCAATCATTTCTTTATAAATTCTTCTCATTTCGTTTTCAGTTAAAGCAATATCAGCTTTGATCGTTCCATCTTCAACAAGGTCTTTGACTACCACCCCATTAAAAGTGTCTATTTTCTGCTTGCCATATGTACCATAACTAACTTTAAAATTAAAATCAGCTGGCATATCCTGCTTGATTTCACCCGAAGTTTCAGTGGAACAACCCGAGCATGTCAATGCAACCAATACAAAAATAAATAAGTAAGTTAATGCTTTCAAAAGCTTCATACTGCCACCTCCTAGAAAGTAGACGTGAAAAAGTGAATATTAGTTACAATATTAAATACCCGATTTTGATAAGCGAAAAGGTGCAGAAACGACAAACGTTTCTGCACCTTTTATATTCATTCCCGTTCAGCAACTTCCGCTTTCAAAGCCTCACGCCACTCCACGAGTTCACGCTCTTCAATCCTTTTCTCCAGCGCTTCATCCCAGACACCCGTCCCGGTATTCCAGACACGGGCAAACAGAATGTCCTGCTTCCGGTCGTATACTTGAAATTCGATGCACGGAATAAAGACGGTTTCGAGTTCTTCAAAATCCGTAACCCCGGAGACAAGGATTTGAAAATCCTCTTCTGTCGAGTTCTTCTCATTTGTGAGCAGATCGAGTATCGCCGCAGTGTCAGCCTTCTTTTCCACAGCATAACGGTAGACGGGATATTGTTTCCCTTTCGCTGGATTGTCCCACTCATTTAATTGATAAAAATCATCTGCCGCATTAAAGAAAACCACAGTCTTCTCCCCGTCCAATGCTTCCTCGAAAATGCCTTTTTCCAAATAATCATAGCCTTTTGGCGTCAGCACAAAGCCTTTCTTCCCGAGCAAAATCAAACCTGTATTCTTCATCTTATCGATCAAATCGCTGACAAACAATTCTTCCACCGACAGCATATCAGCCAGGACGGCGGCGCGGCGGATTTCGGATTGCTGAAAAGCGAACAACAGCATTTTCATCAGGATATCCATTTTCAGCCGCTTGACCCGGTCGTACGATACTTCATAAGAAATAATCGGCAATTGCCAGACAAGAGTCTGCCGAATCGACACGTCCTGGTTCTGCGTTATGTCCGAGCTGAGCTTCCCTATCAATTTTTCCATCCGCTCACCCCTTCTGCAAGACCTTCAAGCCGTTTTTCTGTTCAACTGTGGCGAGCACATGCTGATACATCCGTTTAGTTTCTTCTTTTTTCGCGCGTTTCGTAAACATCTCCGAACTGCCGATCATGACCAGCAATTGCTTGGCCCGCGACAATGCCACGTTCAAGCGGCGGTAATCTTTGGCAAAGCCGATATCGCCATGATTGTTCTGATTATTGCGCACCATGCTAAGCAAGATGATTTCCATCTCACTCCCTTGGAAACGGTCGACAGTGCCTGTACGAATCGTCAAATGCGGCAAGCGCAGTTCCTGGTCGATCATGCGCTGCAGTCGTTTCACCTGTTCGCCGTAGAATGAAATAACCCCAACCGTTTTCAGTTCAGCGGCATCTATTCGACCAGCTGCCTTTGCCTCCGCCACTGCATCATTCAACTCAACCAGTAATCGGCTGATTTCCTGCAGCTCTGCCGGATTAAACAAGCTTTTACCGCCGCTCATCCGTTCCTCGAAATACGCCGGTTCATTCGGCAAATCGATCCACATGAGGTGGTTGCCCCGTTTTACGCCTGGTGATTCCAGGAAATGATCGCGGTCCCGGTCCGAATCCTCCAACCCGCATTGCAATTGGTCGTTATCGAATTTATAGAACGGCGCAATCGTCTCCATGATGTCTTCATGCATTCGGTACTGGATCGCGAGCATCGTTTTATTGGTGTCCGGCAGGTTTTTATACAGACGCTCAAACAGCGATTCTTCCAACAATTTTTCAAGTTCGCGCTTTTCCTCAAAGCCGCTGTTTTCTTCCATCATTTTCTCGAGTGTTTCTTCCAAAGTATCGTTGCCAAGAAGCGGCGGCAATTGGTGATGGTCTCCGACGAGGATAATTTTCTTACCCTTCAGCATCGGCAGCAATAGTTCCGGCGGCGTCGCTTTCGACACTTCGTCGATGATCACGACATCAAACACAGGATAATTATCGATGAAATCTTTTCGCGCTGAAGCGACACACGTCGTCCCGATGACATTGGCGTGCTTGATGTACAATTTCCGGATTTCGTCCAAATCGTGGTCATTCGCATCTTTCAATAACTCAAGCCATTTCTTCTGGATTGTCTGCATCAGTGGCAGATTCTTCTGCTCCTG
>CAZGMW010000008.1:0-15865 GCA_964526895.1 uncultured Planococcus sp.
CTCTCGAGCTGCAATAAATCAATCCGCTCCACTTCAGTATTACGCTCCATCCAATCCGAATAGCCGCCTTCGTATTTCGACAGGCTGCCTCCATCAAAAATAAGTAATTTATCACTTAGTTTTTCCATGAAGTAACGGTCATGGGTCGCAATCAGCATGGTTCCTCCAAAGAAGTTAAGTGTGCGCTCCAACTCTTCTCTGGATGGCAAATCCAAGTGGTTGGTCGGTTCATCAAGAAGCAGCACATTGCATTCCGACAGCATAAAATCCATAAGCTTCAGCTTGACCCGTTCCCCCATACTCATATTCAAGATTTGCTGGTGCCAATGTATTTTTTCAAAACCGAGATGATCCATTAAATTACGAATTTTCCCTGTTTCCTCAAAACTTGCAGCCTGAAACAACTCGGAGGGTGTTTTTTCTTCTGGAAGATCAAAGACATCCTGGCTTAAATAACCGATTTTCAAGCCTTCACTCAACCAGACGTCGCCTTCACACTCCATCATGCCCAGCACCATTTTAAGAAACGTCGATTTTCCGCTGCCGTTTCCGCCAAGTAAACCTACCCGTTCCCCGTGTTGAACCGTGAAAGTCGCATGCTCGAAAAGCGTTCTGTCTCCAAAACTTTTGTGTACATTCTTCAACTCAATGACTCTGCGGCCTTTCTTGGCAGCATCGTTGATATCAAATGAAATCTGCAGATCCTCTTTCGGCTCTGCAATCCGGTCCTGGTCAAGTTCCGCCTGTAGACGCTGCCGCTTGCTGCGGATCTGAACGTCCTTTTTCTTCGCTTTCATACGAAAATACTCTTTATACCCTTCTTTCTTTGTGGATTCGGCGTGAGCTTTGTCAGACCATGATTGCAGTTTGGCGATCTGGCTTTCCACTTGCGCAATTTTTGTCTGTTGTTTATCATATTTGCGTTTCTGTGTAAGCCGCTGATGCTCTTTTTCGGTTCTGGAGACAGAGTAATTGCCTTCATACTCAGTTAAAACAGCATCTTCCACTTCCCAGACATGCGTCGCGACTTGGTCTATAAAATGACGGTCGTGCGAAACAAAAATCACCGTCCCATCGATTTCCTCAATTTCTTTCGCTAAAAGCTCCAGGCTCTCTGCATCCAAATGATTCGTCGGTTCATCGAGCAGATAAATATCAGCCCTCTTGGACAGAACTCGCGCAAGCCGCAGCTTCATCGTTTCTCCGCCGCTCAATTTCATCCGGTCATCCGGAACATGCCACTTCCGCTCCAACATTCTCGTGTCCGGATGCCTATCTGCCGCATCGAGATCCCTCGTTTCCTGTTCCATATAAATAATTTCAGGAACATTGCCTATCCAGTGGATACCGGGCTCACTCCGCGCTACCGCCTCCAGCAGGCTGGTTTTTCCAGAACCGTTTGCACCGATCACTGCAATTCTCGCTTGCCGATGAATAACGGCTTTCGCTTCTCTCACAACAATCCGGTCCTCATATTCGATCGTCACATTATTTAATTTGCCTAAGATGGCCATATCAATCTCTCCCTTTTCGGAGAAATAAAAAAATTCCCCCGACTAATTTTCGGAAGAATTCGGCAACCCAAATAAACCTGCATTAAAGCTGATTACATTAAAAATGGGCAGACGAATCCTATTTCTTTCAAGCTGAAAAAACTTCAGTTGCTCAGAAAAAGGAATTTAGTTCATCGTCCACCCGTCACCTCACTTACATTATTATTTGTATTTTAGCATTATTCAAATTAATTTCCAACTCTATTTAAATTGCAGGTATACCGGATTGGCTATTTGTTCATAACCGATTTCGGCATAGATTTTATTGGAGGTCGGGTTTTTCAAATCGGTATACAGCATAACGAAATCGTATTCCAACAGTAATTCTTCCGTCACTTCTGCCACGAGCGTTCTGGCGTAGCCTTTTTTACGGTATTTCTCAGGCGTGAACACAAACCCTACAGAGATTCCGTGCTTTGAAGGACGGGATTTCTTCATGCAAGACACCACTTGCCCTTGCACTTCCCAAACATAAACTTCCTTATCTTCCAGGAACCGTTCAATTTTTGCTGCAGCTTCCTTGTGGCTGGATGTTCCGATACCGGTGTCTTTTTCGAACAGGAGGTACCATTCTTCCAGCAAGTCCGCGTCCCTCTTATTGGCGACCCGCCAAGTGCCGGGACTCTTTTTTAGCCCTTTGGCCACCGCGTCGATCCGGTACAGACCTTCGTCCATATGAAGCTCGGCAGAGACATCTGTTTCCGCGGCCCATACCTGCGCAAATTGCCGCGCTGTTTCTTTGTCGCCGACTATACCCGATATATCTTGTTTCTGCTTCTTCAAATATCCCACAAGTTCCGTTTCCAACCCTGGCGCTTCTTTAAAGATGATGTATTGCAGCGGATGCGGCGGCGTCATCAAAGTTGCCGCCAACACCTCACCGGCTTCTTCAGCCAGCGCCAAAAAATATTCATCGTATCGCCCCTTGTTGATCTGATCGAGTATTCCCAGGAATAGGCTGTTCATGTCTTCGTTCTTATACAGCAGCGCCGCTACTTTATCACTATATGTCCTTGGATCTTGATATACTATCCATTCCATAAACCCACACTCTTTTCTTTAATATTCATCTACTATGTATTGGCTATCGACTGTTTTTTTCCTGCTAATTTCCAAAAAAATAAAAAACAGCCGCAGGCAAACCAAAGTTTACCGGCGGCTCCCACAAATATCCTATTCCAATTCTTTCTGCTTCGTTTCGGTACCGAGGAAAGCTACCGCTAGTGCTGCAATAACAATGGCACCGCAAAATATAGCGAATATCACATTGACGCCGAAGTCCGCCGTCAGCATGAATCCGACAAGGAGCGGCCCGAAAATACCGCCGATACGGCCGAAAGAAGCTGCCATACCTGTGCCCGTCCCTCTGATGACAGTCGGATATTGTTCAGGTGAATAAGCATACAGCGCTCCCCAGGCGCCGAGGTTAAAGAACGACAGGAAAGCACCCGCTGTAATCAGCATCGAAAGCGATTCGGCGTTTCCGAAAGCGAGCGCACTTGCCGCTGTTCCCAGGAGATAAGTGACCAATACAAACTTACGGCCGATTTTCTCGATGAGCCAGGCCGCGGTGAAATACCCTGGCAGCTGGGCCAACGTCATGATCAATACATATTGGAAACTTTTAATCAGCGTAAACCCTTTCAGCACCATGACACTCGGCAGCCACAGGAACATTCCGTAATAGGAAAACACGACCATGAACCAGACGATCCAAAGCATCAAAGTGGCTTTAGCGTATTTCTTCGACCACACATCTTTGATGTTGACGGAAACGGAGCGAAGAACATTTTTCTTAGCGGTAAACTGCGGTGAATCAGGCAGATTGATCCGCAGGTAAAGCGCATAGAGAGCCGGCAATGCCGTGATCAATAATGCAATGCGCCAGCCGTATTCAGAAGCTGGAATAACAAAATAAGAGATGATTGCCGCAAGCAGCCAACCGGCAGCCCAGAAACTCTCAAGCAAGACAACAACGCGCCCGCGTTCTTTCGCTGGCACACTTTCCGACACAAGCGTCGAAGCCACCGGCAATTCCCCGCCAAGTCCCATACCGACGAAAAACCTTAAAATCATGAATGCCGCCAATGTTGTGGTGAAGGCGGAAACGCCGCTCGCCAGTGAAAACAGCAGCAATGTAATAATAAATATTTTCTTTCTTCCCACCCGGTCTGCATAAATCCCGAACACGAATGCTCCGACAGCCATCCCGATGGAATTGACACTCCCGATCCAGCCCATCTGATCTGTTGACAGATTCCAGTCTTGCTGGAGTGCCGCGATGATGAAAGAAAGAATTCCGACATCCATTGCATCGAACAGCCAGCCGAGACCGGCAACCCACAGTAGTTTATTGCGCGAAATCGGCGCAGTGTTTTTTTCTGTTCCCGTAATTGTAGACATTTCCATTCTCCTTGTCCTAAGCATTCAACTTGGTGTCTTTACACCTAACTACTATACGCCTAAGGATAAAATGCTACAAGCCCGGCTTTTTCGAAATCAATTCCAATCAATCAAAAAGCACTTCACCTCTCTTTTGCAGAAGAGGTGAAGTGCTCTAATTTTGCTACGTTAATAATACCAGGCTTGCCGCCATAACTGCCATGCCGGCAACCAAACCATAAATCGAAAGATGCGCTTCGTCATAGCGTTTTGCTGCGGGCAATAACTCATCTAATGAAATAAAGACCATAATTCCTGCAACCGATGCAAAGACGATTCCAAAGAGGGTGTCACTCAGGAAAGGCATCAAGAAGAGCCAAGCTGCAATCGCCCCGATCGGTTCTGAAATTCCCGAAAGCACACTATAAAGCAATGCTTTTTTCCGGCTGCCGGTTGCGTAATAGATTGGCACAGAAACAGCGATCCCTTCCGGAATATTATGGATTGCCACAGCAATTGCAATCGCAATGCCGAGTGCCGGATCCTGGATAGCCGACATGAAAGTGGCGATTCCTTCCGGAAAGTTATGGATTCCGATGGCAAGAGCAGTGAAGATCCCCATTTTCCGCAATCTCGCATATTCATCATTGCTCGGACCTTCATCCATATCTTCGATTGTTTTAACTTCATGGGGATTTCCAAGTTGCGGCAGCACACGGTCCAGCACGGCCATAAACACCATGCCGCCGAAAAAGCCGGCAAGCGTCAGCCAATAACCCACGTTTTCACCATGAGCTCCGGTCAACGAATCTTTTGCCTTGAAAAAGATTTCGATCATCGAAACGTATATCATGACACCCGCTGAAAAACCGAGTGAAACGGATAAAAATTTTGTATTGGTCCGTGAGGCAAAAAACGCCAGCAAACTGCCGATGCCAGTGGCTAAACCAGCAAAAAGCGTCAGCCCCAAAGCAAATAAGACCGCACTGTCCATATCCATGACTTCCTTCCACATCTATTGAATATGGTTATTGTACGCCTAAAGTTTCCTTAGTGCAACTTTTTTCACGATAGAAAGATATTGGATTATTCCTTTATCTTTTCAACTTTAGAATATCACCCAATCTGCGCCAATCATCTTCTTTCAACTGGCGGACAGGAGGATTATAAAAGACACTCGCGGGATGAAAAGTCGGCAAGATATGATAATTCTCTACAGTTTCTTTGAAAGTTCCCGTTTCTTCATCCCATTTCAAAATCGGCGTTTCCATTAAGACACCGTGCAATTCCGTCACTTTTGCCTGAGGGCCGATCAAGCGCTGGAGTCCGACATTGCCCAATGTCACGATTAATGGCGGCTGGACATCCCTGATTTCTGCATCCAAAATCGGCGCATGGGCAATTATCTCTTTTTTCGTCGGAGCACGATTATATTTTCTTTCAACTGTTTCTCCGTTCCGTTTTTTCTTCGTCCCCCATTTATATGGCCTGCTTCTTACTGCACTCGTTATATACACATCATCTCGGCTAAGTCCGACACTGGCCAAGGATTCCATCAATTCTTTGCCGGCTCTTCCGGTGAACGGAATTCCGGTTTCCAATTCATTTTCCCCCGGCGCTTCACCGACCAGCATAACTGCCGGGTTCATCGGTCCGCTGCCTTTTACAAACCCTTCAACCGGAAAACCTTCTATACGTTTTAATCCAAGTTCAATAAGTTCGTCACTGATTTCATACATAAAATCACCTCATGATTATTTTATCATAATTTAAATGTTAACTTTCCTAACATTAATTTCAAATAAAACTTGCATTATCAGAATACTTTATTTATTATGTAAAGAAACCTAACATTAGTTAGAAACTAAAAGAGGAGGATAAAACAATGAAGAAAATCGAAACAATCATCCGCCCATCTGTTTTCGAAACCGTTCGGCAAGCTCTGGCGCTTGAAGGCATTGACGGATTAAGTGTCACCGAAATTGCAGGCATCGGCAAACAGGAAGGCCGTATCGGCATGTTCAGAGGGAATCCCTATAAAATGGAGTTTTCTCCAAAGCTCAAGCTTGAAATGGTAGTTGAAGATCTGAAAGTCGAAGCGATTATTGAAGCCATTCTGGAATATGCAGGAACAGGTGAAGTCGGTGACGGGAAAATATTCATTTACCCGGTTGAAGATGCCATCAGAATTCGGACAAAAGAACGCGGCAGAGTCGCGATTGGATAAGGAGGAGATTGGATGGAAGCAGTACAAAGTTCAGTAGATATGATATGGGTGATGCTCGGAGCTATGCTTGTGTTCTTTATGCATGCAGGCTTTGCAATGGTGGAAACCGGATTTACCCGTTCCAAAAATACATTGAATATTTTAATGAAAAATCTGATCACTGTTTCACTTGGTTCTATATTATATTTCCTCATCGGATTTGGTTTAATGTTCGGAACTTCCGCTTTTGGTTTGATCGGGACCGAGGGATTCGCTTTACTGGGGCGTGAAGACGTAGGTTTCTTCGTATTCCAGGCAGTCTTTGCCGCAACATGCGCAACAATCATTTCCGGAGCGGTCGCCGAACGGATGAATTTGGGAGCATATATTCTCTTGACCATTGCTATGACCGCAGTTATCTATCCAATTGTCGGTCACTGGGTATGGGGCGGCGGATGGCTCGCTGAAATCGGTTTTATCGATTTCGCCGGTTCGACGGTAGTCCACTTGACTGGAGCTGTCGCAGCATTGATTACCGCATGGAAAATCGGTCCGCGGATCGGCAAATACAACGGTAAAATCGTCAATTCCATACCCGGCCACAATATTCCACTCGGTGCATTGGGTGTCTTCATCCTGTGGCTTGGATGGTTCGGATTCAATGGAGGCAGCACATTGGCCGCAGACCCTTCGCTCGTGCCTCCGGTTATTGCCAACACATTGCTTGCCGCATCAGCTGGCGTACTCGCCACAGCCGGTTATACACGTTTGCGTTATGGAAGAATCGACCCTTCGCTTACACTTAACGGCGCGCTTGGCGGTCTTGTCGGCATCACCGCCGGAGCAGCAAATGTATCGTTCGTCGGAGCACTTGCCATCGGCTTGATTGCCGGCATTATTATGATTGAAGCCATTCATCTGCTGGATACGAAAATACGGATTGATGATCCAGTCGGAGCCATTTCAGTCCACGGTATCGCAGGCATTTGGGGCACCGTAGCCATCGGGTTCTTTGATACAAGCAACGGCCTTCTATATGGTGGCGGCGCAGAAATTTTAGGCATCCAAATAATCGGGGTGCTGGCGGTCATTGCTTGGACCGCGGTGGCCACTGGAGCAGGGTTGGTCCTGATCGGATTAATCGTTCCATTGCGTGTAACCGCGGAGGATGAAGAAAATGGATTGGATTTTGCCGAACACGGTTCGCAAGCCTACTCCATGCAGGGAATATTAAAAGGAAATTCTGCAGCACCGGAAAACTCATTCGCGCATCGATTGAATCAATTGGGTGAGGATCCCGAAGTCCAGAAATCCTAAGAACTTTAATTTAAAACACAGAAAAAGGGCGACCAATACGGTCAGCCCTTTTTCATTACCATCCTTATTCAAAATTTTCTTCTTCAATTTTCCTCTTGAAACTTCTTTCCCGCATCTCGTACCAGACCGCTACGGCCGCAAATAACGAATAACCGACAAACCAGCCGGCAAGCACATCCGAAAAGAAGTGCTCCCCGCCAGCGACTTGCGACAAGCCGATCCCGACTACAAATAATGTCGTAAAGACCCAAATCATCCAACGGACAGAATTGCGTCGAATAAGACCGGTTATGAAATAAACCAGAGTGAACAGGTATAACAAGCCTACCATCGCATGACTCGACGGAAAACCGAAAGTTTCAAGGCCTCTCGGCAGGTCCGGTCTTTCTTCGGTGAAAAAGTATTCCATCAGCTGGCTCAAAGCGTTACCGCCACCGACTGTCAAAAAGACAAATAACATCCCCCTGTAATTCTGCCGTTTCAGCCAAAGGAAGATCATCAAGCCCAGACTGATGGTAAAAATCATCCATCTTTCACCGAAAATCGACAACGCATCCAGAAACATATTGCCATGCAGCCACTCCATTGTCCATAGATCCAATTCCAGAAAACCCTCGTTCGTGTAACTCGTCAAGATTGCAAAAAAACCGATCAAAGTCGCCATTCCCAGCGCATAGAAAAGACGTTTGATAGCCTTCACCCTCTTTCTTCAGTATATTCAGTTTATCACAGAAGGACTTCCGCTTCATTTGATTGAAAAGAAAAGGCGAACCATATCTTCCTTAGCATTGAGAAAAACCGATATTACGCAAAACAGCTTCGCTTTCCTGGGGCCTTGCAAAAACCCATGCTCCTGCATCGCTACGCTAGCTTCGTCGCAAAGAGCCGGCCTTGCAAGCTACGGCCAACTCTTAGCTAACTCGGGCTCGTTACTCTTCACCCGAGTGGATCTCAGCACTTCGCTCGAACCGGAGTTGGAAAGCCAACTCCGGTTCTGTTCCCCTGGGAGTCTTCGCTGTTTTGCTCCATATCTCAGATTGTTTTTTAGAAGAGAATAAGGGTTTAAGTTCATGATTTAAAAGTTAATCATGTCCTTAATAAAGAGAATTAAATGGAGCGGAATGAATTCTTTCTAAAAAAATTTAGTACAAAAAGGCGAACCGGAAATCCGGTTCGCCTTTTGCAATACTCACTTGCTTATCCATGCACATGGTAAGTGCTTTGAGTGACTTCAATAATGTGCTCCGGTTTCGGCTTACCGATCTTCGCTTTATGGCCGGCGATATGGTCCGGATGCTTCTCCCAATTCTTCCAGTCTTCTTTGGATTCCCAGCGGACAGAAAGAATCACTTCTTCGTCACCGCGGCGGACATCCTTTTGCAGGATGGTACGATCAATAAACCCAGGCTGTTCCGCCAACTTGTTTTGCCCTGCGAAGCGATTCAAAACGATTTCTGAAGTGCCTTCTTTCACAACAAATCTTTTCATCTGTACGAACATTTATGTATCCTCCTATTCACATATGCAGAAAATATTTTCTCTGCACTTTAAACTAATTATTTTTTGTAGTGGATATTCCGCAAAACAGCGAAGGCGTGCCTCCGGAGCAGGCGAATTCCGACGGAGCGGAATATAAATGTTATTATTTCCGATAAAATGCATTTAGATAGAACAATACTCAGCGGTAAGCAGCCCGCTGAGTATTATCAGTTCTTATTCGAATGCGGATTGGATTTCTTTGACCATTTCGCTGACAGATTGCAGTCCGCCACCAGAAAGGTACCAGTAATCCGGATCCAGATAGATGATTTTATCTTCTTTATAAGCAGTTGTTTTTTGCACCAATTCATTTTCAAGAGAATCTTTTGCACTTGCATCAGCACCGACAGCAGCATTGCGGTCGACAACGAACATCATATCCGGGTTTGTTTCCAGGATGTATTCAAAAGAAATGCTTTGTCCATGAGTTGAAGCTTCGATTCCTTCATCAGCCTGTTTCACACCGAATACATCATGGATAATACCGAAACGTGAAGCCGCTCCATATGCACTTACTTTGCCTTCATTCGCCAAAACGATCAAAGCTTTCTCATCAGTCGTACTTGCTTTAACTTCTTCGATTTGCGCTTCGATTGCCGCCAGTTCTTCTTCTACTTGCTCTTCTTTTCCGAAGATTTCACCAAGAGTGGTCATGTTGTCTTCAAAAGATTCCATGTATTTCGTTGTATCCACACCCAAATGGATTGTCGGTGCAATCTCTGAAAACTCTTCATACATTGCAGCCTGGCGTCCAGAAATGATGATCAAATCAGGATCCATTGCATGGATTGCTTCAAAATCAGCTTCTTTCAAAGTACCGACGTTTTCATATTTTTCAGCATCGGCAAATTTTTCAAGGTATCCAGGGATGTTTCCTTGTGGAACACCAGCAACAGCTTCGATGCCCAATTTATCCATTGAGTCCAGGATACCGAAGTCGAATACGACTACTTTTTCAGGGTTTTTTTCAATAGTTGTTTCGCCTAGTTCATGCGTTACTGTTATCTCTTCAGTTTCTGCCTGTTTTGAATCCGCTGAAGCTGTGCCTGAATCCGTTGCTTCTTCATCTGTTCCACATGCTGCAAGGAATGCCACCATCATTAAAGTGAATGCAATCAATAACCATTTTTTCATTGTTCTCCAAACTCCTCTTTATTAAGAATTGAAATACACACAAATCCGGCAATTGTCCATTTGCTGAATCGGAATATCCATGTCATAAATTTCTTTTAATGCTGCACTTTGGATAATTTCTTCTGTCGGCCCGTCTTTTACGACCCGGCCATTTTTCATCGCTACAATGCGGTCTGAATAGACTGAGGCAAAATTGATATCATGCAAAACGATGATGACAGTCTTGCCCAGTTCGTCAACCAGGCGGCGCAGAATTTTCATGATTTGGACTGAATGTTTCATGTCCAGGTTGTTCAGCGGTTCATCGAGAAGGACATAATCCGTATCCTGGGCAATGACCATGGCAATAAATGCGCGCTGGCGCTGGCCTCCGGATAGTTCATCCAAATAGGAATGTTCCATCTCTCCCAAGTCCATATATTCGATTGCCTGGTCCACCATTTTCTCATCTTCATCGTTTAACCGCCCTTTTGAGTAAGGGAATCGGCCAAACGACACCAATTCGCGGATGGTCAGCCGCACATTCATGAAATTTGATTGTTTCAATATCGATACCCGTTTTGCTAATTCACTGGATTTCATCCTTTTCGTATTTGTGGAATCGATCAGAACTTCACCAGTATCAGCATCCAGAAGCCGGCTTACCATTGACAGGAGCGTCGATTTCCCGGCTCCGTTCGGACCGATGAAGGAGGTGATCTGTCCGCGCCGGATATCAACAGAGACATTTTCTACGACTTGTTTTTTTCCGTAAAGCTTTGTCAATTCACGTACTTGGATCATTTAGCCCGACTCTCCTTTAATAGCAGATAGATGAAGTAAATCCCGCCGATGAAATTGATGATGACACTTAATGTTGTATTGAAAGTGAAGATTCTCTCCACTACCCATTGCCCGCCGACTAAAGCAAGAATACTGATGATAATGGCGCCTAGCAGCAGCACCGAATGTTTATAAGACTTGAAAAACTGGTAGGACAGATTCGCCACGATCAGACCAAAGAAAGTGATCGGACCGACAAGCGCTGTCGCCACCGCTATCAAAACTGCTGACAGGATTAGCATATAGCGGACAAGGGAATCGTAGTTGACACCCAGATTCACCGCTGTATCCCGTCCGAGCGACAGCACATCAAGTGACGCATTATGCTTCCAGGCAAACGCGATCAACAGGATGATGACGATCAGAGACAGCCATACCAGATCGGAATTGACGTTGTTGAAACTCGCAAACATCTGATCCTGAATGATCAGAAATTCATTCGGGTCGATCAATACTTGCAGGAAGGTTGAAATGCTTCCGAAAAACGTGCCGAAAATGATGCCGATCAATAGTAGGAAATAAATCGGCTGGTTTCCTTTTTTAAAGAGGAAATGATAGAACAATAGAGCGAAAACGACCATAGCCACAATCGACAAGATGAAATTGACTTGCCTGTTCATGATGCTGATATGATCGGATCCAAGGAAGAAAATCAGCAAAGTCTGAAGCAGCATATAAAGTGAATCGAGTCCCATGATGCTCGGCGTCAGGATCCGGTTATGCGTAATGGTCTGGAAAACCACTGTCGCATAAGCGATTGCAATACCCGTCAGCACCATGGCGAATACTTTGACGCCGCGCCTTGGCAATGCATAATCGAAACTGCCGTTCAGATCATGGAAAAGATATACTCCACAAGCTGCCAGAGCCAATCCAATCAATATGAGCATCTTATGTAAATCACGCATAAGCCTTCCTCCTAAACAGCAAGAAGAGGAAGATGAAACTTCCAATGACACCAACCATCAGGCTGATTGAAATTTCATACGGGTAAATCAAAACTCTTCCCAGAATATCGCACAGCAGCAAGAAGATGGCTCCTAGCATTGCTGTATGCGGCAATGTTTTCTGTAAATGATCTCCTTTGAAAATGGAGATAATATTTGGAATGATCAATCCCAGAAACGGGATCACTCCTACTGTCAAAACGACTGTCGCTGTTATCAGCGCCACAAGTGTCAGTCCGATATTGACGATACTGCGGTATTTCAGGCCCAAGTTTTTCGAGAAATCCTCACCCATGCCGGCAACCGTAAAACGGTTGGCATATAAATAAGCGACGATGAACACCGGGACACTGATATAGAGCAGCTCATAGCTCCCTTTCATAACCATCGAAAAATCTCCCTGCAGCCAGGCGGACATGTTTTGGATCACGTCCGCTCGGTATGCGAAAAACGTTGTAATGGAAGAAAGGATATTCCCGAACATCAATCCGACCAAAGGGATGAATATCGCATCTTTGAATTTGATGCGGTTGAGAATCTGCATAAACAGGAATGTGCCCGCTAAAGCAAACACGAAAGCTACAGCCATTTTCTCAATCATCGATGCATTCGCGAAAAGGAGCATCGAAACAAGAATCCCGAGCCTGGTAGCATCAAGCGTACCTGCTGTCGTTGGCGACACAAATTTATTGCGGCTCAATTGCTGCATGATGAGTCCTGCCATACTCATCCCTGCACCCGCCAGCAATATGGCGACCAGCCTTGGCAGACGGCTGATCAGGAAAATCTGTGTTTCTTCCGACCCGAAATCCAGCAGATCAACTGGACTGATACTGCTTACTCCGACAAACAGCGAAATGACAGACAGTATGAATAACGCTGGTATTAAATATCTTTTTTTCATGACTGACCCTCATCCGTGTCCAGTAAAACTTACTTGACTGATTATGAGATTGATAATCATTATCACTTACTCACATTTTCAAGTATAGCATTTGGAAATCTACTGTCAATGAATAATTGAGAATTATTTTCATTTAGGTAAGGTAAAACTCAATTGTCGCTCATTTGCCACAATTGACAGGAAATAAAAAAACGGCATATTCCACCGTATAGGGTGGAACATGCCGTTATTTGAATCACTTTCTTAATAGCCGGTAATTTCTTCGGCATTTTCAATTATCTCAGCAGGTACAGTAATAGTGTCGATGCCATTGAAATTGCTGTATTCCGCCTGCATATCGCTTTGGACATTGACGGATTCTCCTTCCATTTCCATGTCAAAGTCCATGGTCATATTCAATGTATTGGGCTGGAAAGTTTCTTTATCGATAATAATTTCGTACTGGATTCTATTGATGGTCATGCCATCGAGGATTTCTTGCGCTTCAACATCAAACTCGCCAAGCATCTGTCCCATTTCTTCAGAAATCAGTTTTTCGTATTCTTCTCCCGCCGCATCCAACGTCAGCACGAATTCGTCCCCGGTTTGTTCAAACGTGAAATCATCCTTAAAAGCTTCCAATTGTTCCAATTGGCCTGCAAGGTCGCCTGACTGCTGCTCCATCATCATCAACGCCTCTAAATCCTGCATCTCTTCCGCCGGCATTTTGACCCACGTATCCATCATCGGGTCATAAGTGTAGAGGCCGTCAGCCGTATAGTACATTTCCGTTTCCATTGCCGGCATGTCTTCCATGCCCTCAGATACAAAAGAAGATTGCACTTTTTGATAAAATGCCAATGGCTCGACAGTCATATCCATTGAAATATCCATTTTCATATCCATATCCATTTCAGGTCCCATGGCCATCGTTTGGTTTGTCACCATGTCCATATGAAAACTTTTCGCTTCTTCAGATGCGGCAGTCGTTTTCGCAAACAGCTCTTCCAGCGTCAGATCACTTGTTTCATTTGGATCTGTTTGCTCTAACGGCTTCGCTGATTCTCCGCATCCCGACAAGGTCAGGGCAATTGCCCCGGCTCCCACACAAGCTATCCATTTCTTCAAATCGCTCATCCTTTCCAATTTCTGTGTTATTGAATAATACGAAGCACCTCTGCAGAAGTTTCATTAAATAATTCTATTTCCGAAATTTCAATCGTTTATTTCACGTTTATGGACTATACTTTTCTTTGTGAGAAAAATTTTTCATTGATCAGACACTATTTTTAGTGTCTGTACAATAAATACAAGAGGTGAATTTTTTTGAAATTAAAACATTTTTTCAAGTATTACAAGCCGCATAAGCGCCTCTTCATCGTCGATTTCTCGAGTGCTGTGATCGTCGCGATATTGGAATTGGCGTTTCCGGTAGCCGTCCAATATTTCATCGACGAGCTGTTGCCCAGTGGTGAATGGACTACCATCGTCACAGTAAGCATTCTTTTGCTGGCAGTATTCCTGCTCAGCACATTCCTGCAATATATCGTCAGTTTTCTCGGCCATAAGCTTGGCATCAATATTGAGACCGATATGCGCGAAGAACTTTTCACGCATGTGCAGCGGCAGTCTTTCCGCTTTTTCGATAATGTTAAAACCGGCCATATCATGAGCCGTATCACGAACGACCTTTTTGACATCGGCGAACTCGCCCATCATGGACCGGAAGATTTCTTCATTGCCATCATGACGTTTTTCGGCGCTTTCGGCATCATGTTCTGGATCAACCCGAAACTGGCGCTGGTCACGCTGATCGTGGTACCTTTCCTGATTTGGCTGATCACCTATTGCAATATCAAGATGAACGCAGCCTGGGGCAATATGTACGGAAAAATTGCGGACGTCAATGGACGCGTGGAAGACAGCGTCTCCGGCGCACGCGTTGTCCAGTCGTTCACTAATGAAGAATTTGAAATCAACCGTTTCAAAAAAGACAATGGCAGCTTCCGTCTTGCCAAACTTATCGCCTATAAAGTCATGGCCGGCACCCATTCCAGCATCTATATGATGACACGCCTTTTGACATTGACCGTGCTCGTATACGGTGCATGGCTGAATTTCCAAGGCGAATTAAGCTACGGTGAACTCGTCAGTTTTGTACTGTTTCTGAACGTGCTGATCAAACCGATCGATAAAATCAGTGCACTTCTTGAATTATATCCAAAAGGAATGGCGGGCTTCAGCCGGTTCCGTGAGCTGATTGACCAGGATCCCGACATCGTTGATAAAAAAGGTGCCCAGTCCGTCAGTGGATTGCAGGGCAATATCACATTCGACAATGTTCACTTCGAATATGACAAACATAAAAAAGTGCTGAACGGCATCGATTTGAAACTGCGGGCAGGCGAAACGATCGCTTTTGTTGGTCCTTCCGGAGCTGGCAAGACGACCATCTGTTCATTGATCCCGCGCTTCTATGATATCCAGCAAGGAATCATCGCGATTGATGGCATCGATATCCGTGATATGACGACGCATTCGCTGCGTTCACATATCGGCATCGTACAGCAGGACGTTTTCCTGTTTACAGGCACAATCCGTGAAAACATCGCGTACGGAAAACAAGACGCCAGTGATGAGGAAATTCTCATTGCTGCCCGCAAGGCACATTTGGAAGACTTCGTCAGAAAACTTCCTGATGGCTACGAAACTCAAATTGGCGAACGCGGCCTGAAACTATCCGGCGGCCAAAAACAACGGCTCGCCATTGCGCGCATGTTCCTGAAAAATCCGCCAATCCTGATTCTGGATGAAGCGACTTCCGCACTTGATACAGAAACGGAACGCGTCATCCAAGAAGCTTTGTCCGAACTTGCAGAAAACCGGACCACCTTGATCATCGCCCATAGACTGGCCACAATACGCGACGCAGACCGCGTAATCGTTGTGACGGAAGACGGCATCGCTGAACAAGGCGGATACAGCGAGCTCCTTGAACACAACGGCATTTTCGCAAATCTTCACCGGATTCAGTTTCAGCAGTAATAAGGAAAAGCGACAGTGCCCGTTAAGCTCTGACAGG
>CAZGMW010000009.1:0-5340 GCA_964526895.1 uncultured Planococcus sp.
AGGGATGAAATTTGTAAAAGAAAAAAAAGGGGAATATTTAAATATTTTCTTTTTGAACATGTATTTAAGGAGATGGACTAAAACAGAGCCTCCGTATCTTGAATGGCTCCACAACGAATACCGGAAATTCATGGAATACGTAGCATCACTTGATGTATTGCCTGACATGCCCAGGCGCTAAGAATGGATTTCAAGCTAGAGAGTGGAAGTGAGCGGATATGAAAAAAACCATCATTGCCCTGATGGCCGTTACCATCATGGTGAAAATTACCAGCCTGATCAAGGAAATTGTTTTTTCCTATTATTATGGAGCTTCCAATATAACCGATGCATATATTATTTCATTGACGATCCCCGCAGTCATTTTTGCATTGATCGGTGCCGGCATCGCCACAGGTTATATTCCGCTCTACAACAAAATTGACAACGAAAAGGGGAAGGATGCAGCCAATGAATTCACGAATAACGTCCTGAATTTTGTTCTGCTGTTATGTACAGTGATCGTAATCGTTGTGTTTCTTTTCACGAAGCCGCTGATTTTCCTGTTTGCCTCAGGTTTCCAGGGTGAAACACTCGAAATGGCGATCCTGTTTACCCGGATCAGCATCGTGTCGGTCTATTTTACAGGCATGCTTTATATCATGGATGCGAATCTCCAGGTCAAGGACGCCTATAAAGTCCCGCAACTCGCGGTCATTCCGATGATCCTGATCACCATCGCTTCGATTGCCGCAAGTGCTTCTTACGGCGTGTATGTTCTGGTATATGGCAGTGTGCTCGCCGTCATAGTACAGGCTGCGATTGTCATCATTTATGCATATAAAAAAGGTTATTCCTATAAATTCAAAGTGAATTTCAAAGACTTTTACTTGAAGCGAATGATCATCCTTTCTTTACCGGTAATCATTGGTTCTTCTATATATCAAGTAAATACGATCATAGACAGAACGATTGCTTCACAAATTACAGTGGGAGGCATATCTGCTTTAAACTACGCTTTCAAAATAGAAACGTTCATAACCGGTTTGTTTGTCGTGAGCATCGTTACGGTGATGTATCCAAGTATTTCAAGAATGGCGGTTGTCCATAATTTCAAAGGAATGAAAGAGGCGTTGGCCAAGTCTGTTACTGCTATAAGCTTACTCGTCATCCCAGCTACAGTCGGAGTGATGATCTTCTCCAAACCGATTATCGAATTGGTATTTGGCCGGGGTGAATTTGGCGAAGAAGCAGTTGCGATGACTTCTTTTTCTCTCTTGTTCTATTCTGTGGGAATGATCGGCATCGGCATCCATTCGACTTTAGTCAAAGCTTTCTACTCTCTGGAAGATACCAGGACACCGATGATTATTTCTTCAACAGCAGTGGCCATCAATATCGTATTCAATATCATATTATCAAGATTTCTGGGTGTCGGCGGCTTGGCATTGGCAACTTCTATAGCGGCATTGTCAGGAGCGGGATTAATGTTCTATTTCCTCCGCCGGAAAATCGGTCCGCTCGGTGCAAAGAAGATGCTCAATTCATTTGTGAAAATCGGTTTTGCATCTGTGGTAATGGGGTTTGGCGCCAAACTGATTTTTGAGACGCTGACTCTCGTCATTCATCAGGATATTGCCCTCCTGCTATCGATTGCAGCTGGGACAGCCATATACTTCGTCACCGTTTTGTTCAGTAAAATAGACGACGTCTCATTCATGGTCGAGGAACTCAAGAAAAAATTCCGGAAAACTGATGCAGCAGTTGAACAAGGAAAAATATAAAAAGCCAGGAGGAAATCAATATGAAAATCCGTAAAGCAATCATACCGGCAGCGGGACTGGGCACTCGTTTCCTGCCAGCCACAAAAGCATTGCCGAAAGAAATGCTGCCGATTGTCGATAAGCCGACGATCCAGTATATCGTTGAAGAGGCAATCGCATCGGGAATCGAAGATATCATCATTGTCACCGGCAAAGGCAAGCGGGCAATCGAAGATCATTTTGACCATGCTTATGAACTTGAAGACACGCTCCGCAATAAAGGCAAGTTCGAAATGCTCGATTCCGTCACCCAGACTTCACAGGTGGAAATTCATTATATACGCCAAAAACAGCCGCTGGGCTTGGGGCACGCCATTTGGTCGGCACGTAAATTTATAGGGGATGAACCGTTTGCTGTCCTGTTGGGGGACGATATTGTGGTAAATGAGGAACCGTGTCTCGCCCAATTGATGGGACAATATGACAAAACCGGAAAGAGCATCATCGGTGTCAAACAGGTTCCGGAAGAGGAAACCAGCCGCTATGGAATAATTGATCCGGTGGAGCAGGATGGCAAACTGATGAAAGTGTCAAACTTTGTTGAAAAACCGGAACCGGGCACTGCCCCTTCTAATTACGCCATTATGGGACGGTATATTCTTGAACCGGAAATTTTTAATTTTCTCGGTGAGCATCAAATCGGAGCTGGTGGAGAGATCCAATTGACGGATGCCATCCAGAAGCTGAATAGACAACAGCAAGTCTATGCTTATGAATTTGACGGCAAACGATATGATGTCGGGGAAAAATTCGGTTATATCGAAACAACAATCGAATTTGCTTTGAAGCGACCGGAACTGCGTGAAAAATTGATGGAGCTTTTCGAAAAGAAACTGAATGAAACATTGATCCTGAAAGAGTAAGTGTTCTTTTGAAAAACTGCATATGGAGTTGTGGCAATTGGCTGAAGGAGGGAGAAATCCTGCATGATGACGGAAAACTTAATAATAGGCGTGATTGGATTGAAATTTGCCGGAATGCCGATTGCCCGCGACTTTGCAAAAAAGTACCCGGTGATTGTCTATGATCTGGAAGAGGAATTTGATGGCGCCCTTGGTTTTGAAAAAGATACTGCTGACTCAGAGGAAGGTTCGCCAATTGAAGCGGTCGATAATCCCTCCAGGCTATCAGAGGCCGGTCTATTGATCATTGCCGCACCTGTAACGATCAGCGTCAGCAAACATCCGGATATTTCCTTACTGTTGAAAGCTTGTGAAGTGGCAGGCAGCAATATGAAAAAAGGGGCTGTAGTCGTCATTTCTTCAGCAGTTTATCCTGGTGCCACTGAAGAAAAATGCATTCCATTGCTGGAACGCCATTCGGGCATGGAAGCCGGAAAGCAATTTTTCGTAGGATTCTCTCCTGATGATTTTCGAGAAAGAGTGGATAGTTCCTCAGCCGTAAAAATCCCTAAAATTGTTGCTGGTCAAACCCAGGCTGTGTTGGAGTATATTTCGGCAATTTACGCGGATGTATTCGGGCAGAGAATTCATAAAGCAGAGTCAATTCGACTTGCGGAAGCGGCCGAACTGGTTATTACAATCCAGCAGACCGTCAACACGGCTTTGATGAATGAACTTGCAGCGGTATTTAAATTGATGGATATCGATACCCAGGACGTAATGCGCACCGCTGCAATAAAAAAAGAATTTCTTAAATTCAGCCCCGGCTTTAGCGGAAATTACGGCAAGTCGCAGGATTCCTATCAGCTGACGCACCGAGCGCTGGCTGTCGGCCATTATCCCGAAATCATCTTATCCGCCTTGAGAGTCGATGATGGAATCGGCCAATCCATTGCCAATTCCATCATAAAGGAAATGAATCAGCTGAATGTGCCGCTCCAATCGGCAGCAGTGGTGGTGGTCGGCGTGACGAATAAAGAAGATTCTTCTGTTGTCGAGAAATCGAAAGTGTTTGACATGATTGAAGAGTTGGAGCAATTCGGTTTGCAGATACAGGTGGCAGACAGCCTGGCAGACCCTGAACAAGTCGAACTTCAATTCGGCATCAGGCTGACTCCATGGAATGAACTGGCGCCTTCAGATGCAGTGATTCTTGCAGTGCCACACAAAGAAATACGTGACGGTGGCTGGAAGCCGATCCAGAAACTGCTGAAAAATAACACCAGCATGGTCTTTGATGTCAAAAGCGTTCTGGATAAAAAAAGAAAACCGGAGTCACTGGAGTTATGGAGACTTTAGAAGCTGGAAAGAGGAGGTAAAGCGATGGTTACTGAAAAATCAAGGCCAAGCAACAAAGGCTCAGCCACACGCACTGGTTCTCTTGGCCGATTGGCAGAAATCTTCTTTTCGCTGCTGCTGCTTGTTATACTTTTACCGCTTTTTACTGTTATCGCCATTGCCATTAAAGCCGAGTCGAGAGGAACGGTGTTTTTTACCCAGCTGCGCGGAGGCAAGGAAGGAAAGCATTTTCTGATTTACAAGTTCCGCACCATGTACAAACGGAATGAAGATATCCATAAAGAATTAATGGACAACGATCCCCGCATTACAAAAGTAGGCAATGTGTTGAGAAAAACAAGTCTTGATGAACTGCCGCAGCTATTTAACATTTTAAAGGGTGACATGTCTTTTATCGGTCCGAGACCAACAGTAACAGGGCAGACGGATCGTTATAACAGTTACCAGATGCAGCGTTTGCAAGTAAAACCGGGAGTGACAGGATGGGCGCAAATCAGCGGCAGAAATCGGCTGACATGGGATGAGAAAATCGACTTGGATATTGAATATATTCAGAATAAAAGCTTTCGGCTCGATTGCTATATTTTTGTAAAGACTTTCATTAAAGTGCTGAAGTCAGATGAAGTATATATTCCGACAAAAATGGATGAAAAATGAGTCAAGTGCCTACCGGAAGCAGCCGGTGAGCGCTTGTTTTTTCTGTTTTACGGGTAAAGGGAAATAAATAAACCTTTATTATTTCCAACAGATACTTTGAAAAAGTCATTCATACGATTGGAGAGAGAACAGCTATGGAAACAATTCTGGCTATATGCATTGGGCTGGCTCTAAGCGCCACTGTAGGCTTTCGGATATTTACACCTTTACTGATAACCGGTATTTTCGTCAAAGTCGATTGGATCACTTTATCGGAAGGCTTCAGCTGGATAGGCACTACGCCTGCATTGATCGCTTTTGGCGCCGCTACCGTATTTGAAATCGCTGTGAATTATATTCCAGCTATCGGTTCTTTCATGAAAGTGCTTGCCACTCCGCTCGCCGCCATTGCCGGTATTTTACTGACGGCTTCTTTTATCGGAGATATGAATCCATTACTGGAATGGAGTATTGCCATTATTGGCGGCGGCGGAGTTGCCACTGCTTCCCATACTGCAGTCACTGCGGTCAAAGGAGTCAGCGAAGCCGCATTTCTCAGTCCTGTGGTGGCAGCAGCTGAGGATGCCACTGCCATCCTGGTGCCGATTTCGATTTTTCTGGTGCCGTTTCTTGCTATTGTATTTGTAGTGCTGATCCCTCTGCTGATTTTCAGGTTTTATAGAAAACGGGAGGGAAGGAGC
>CAZGMW010000009.1:5440-9619 GCA_964526895.1 uncultured Planococcus sp.
AAAAAGAGCCAGGCAACATGCCTGGCTCATAAGGCTCAACTTATTTATCTTGGAATAGTCAACACCTGGCCGATACGAAGCAGATTTACATTTGTGATATTGCTGGCTGCTGCAATTTTGGCTACAGTTGTGTTATATCGTACAGCGATGCTGTATAAGGTGTCGCCTGCTTTCACGGTATATTTAATCGTTGTGGCTGGTGGTTTTGCCGTGCTGGTACCAGGAATTTTCAATACTTGTCCGATGCGGAGCAGATTGACGTTCGCAATATTATTGGCGGCAGCAATTTTAGAAACGGTCGTATTGAAACGATTGGCGATGGAATACAAAGTGTCGCCTGCTCTTACTGTATAGGTTGTGGCAGTGGCCGGCGGTGTTGTAGGTGTTGGTGTAATGCTTGTACCCGGAATCTTCAGTACTTGGCCGATGCGAAGCAGATTGACGTTTGAAATATTATTGGCTGCTGCAATTTTGGATACGGTTGTATTGAAACGCTTGGCGATGGAATATAAAGTGTCGCCGGCCTTAACGGTATAAGTGGATCCGCTGGCTGGCGGAGACGAAGGGAGATTCAGCAACTGGGAAACTGTGACGAACGAATAGCCTTTCGCTTTCAGCTTGGTGATGATGTTCGGCAAAGCAGCTGGCGTACCGGATGCCCCGGCGCCAGTGTGCAGGAGAACAATTGAACCGGGCACAATATTGTTCAGCACTTTATTGGTGATGGTGGTGGCGGAATAGCCTCGCCAGTCAATGGTGTCGATATTCCATTGGATGGTATAGCCATAACCCGCTGCTCCGACTCCAGCCAAAACATTCGAATTCACACCTCCGAATGGGGCTCTAAAAATCGGTTTGGTCGTTTTGCCGGTCAAATTTTTGATGACTGTCTCAGTGCGGTCCAGCTGTGATTTCATCTGAGCGGCCGATAGTGTACGGAAATCAGGATGCGAATAGGAATGGTTGCCGAGTTGATGCCCTTTGGCGGCAATATTTTTGATCGATTGCGGATGATTCAATGCTCCAGATCCAGTGAGGAAGAAAGTGGCTTTGACATTATGGTTTGCCAGGATGTTCAGGATCTTATTGATATTTGTCCCATCAGATCCATCATCGAACGTTAATGCAACTACTTTGTTGGACGTATTTCCTTTAGTGATATAAGTCGAACTTGCTGCTTCAGACTGGCCGCTGAATGACAATACACTGAACAAAACCAAAAGTATGGCGGCTGCAATTTTACCGATTTTCGTCCCCACAAAACTCACCCCTTTTTTATTTACCCTAATGGTGACATTAGCGTATGTATAAAAAATCCGTGAGCAAAAAGCTCTATGTAATTTGCCGTTAATATACATATACAAAAGTTAAGTGGTTCATATCCATTATATCATAGCCTCAATGAATGATATATAAATAATTTGATTTTTCAGTCAATTTTTTTGGTGAAACATTCTATCCATCCAATTTCACGGAATTGTCGATTTTTGACGAAAATTGGGTAGAAAGCTTGATTTATTGTTACAAACGTTGTAATATAATTGTAATATAAAGCAGAGTGAATGTAAGATGAACTTAAGAAATATTAGAAAGCTCACTATATTTGCTTGGCTGTACTTACAATTAAATTGAAATTGCAGCTGTGTCGGTTGGACACAGCTTTTTATTTTGTAAGAATAATCTACTGGGGGAACAGTATGAATTTGCGTATTCTTATGTTATTTTTCTCGATTTTAATAATTCCATTTACGGCGAATGCCGCCGAATCCATCAAAGATTTTGAAATAAAAGTAATGCCTGCTGAAGGTCAGCATGATTTTTCACAAGGCTATTTTCACGTGGATTCAGAGCCAGGCAGTGACTTGTCGTTCGATTTCCAAATTACGAATACCAGCAGCGAACCTCTTCGGTTGAATGCGCAGGCGGTAGATGCCTATACGGCCGATAAAGGTGGCATACTTTATGGTGCAGATGAAGCCGGCAAGGAGCAGAACCGCATTTACATGTCAAAACTGATTGATGTACAGGAAACCATAACTATTGCACCGGGCATGGAAGAGACGGTCCATATTCATCTGACGGTTCCTGCCGATGCAAGTGGTACGATATTGGGCGGCATCATGCTGCAATCTGAAAATGCTCCGGATGGCCAGTCAATGGCAACACTGAACAAAGGCGGAAGCAATTATACATTCGAACAGCCTGGAAAGCGCTTGGTGGCAATTAAATTAGATCTTCCCGAGAAATCGGCTTCTGGATTCACTCTGGGAAAAGCAGAATTTCAAGCAGATGAAAATAACATTAAGCTGAACATCCATAACGGTAAGCCATCTGTGCTCGAAAATGTGCAGGGAACTTATACGGTCATGGATAAAGAAGGCGAAATTGTCGTTAACGGTGTTTTGAAACCTTTTGCTATGGCACCGCTGAGTGAAATCAATTTTCCCATCGACCTGAAAGGCGAAATTTTTGAAAAAGGCAAGTACGTTCTGATGATTAAAGGACGAGCTGATGAAAAGGAATTTTTTGCCGAAGAGAAATTTACAGTGACAAGTAGCAGCGAAGCAGGCATAGCCATCCAGACAGAGGTTACTTCCGAGCCATTCAGCAGAGAAAAAACTGGCAAGACCATCGCCATCGTATTAGTTTCTTTATTTTTGATCCTTCCACTACTTTTGAAATTCGGTGGAAAAAATAATAAAAGAACCTTCCTGGATTTCACAGAGAAAAATCACTTATGATTCTGAAACTGCAGCTGACTTAGCTGCAGTTTTTTATTTTCGATTAAAAGATGTAAAAGTTGGGGTAAACTGAAGGAAAGGGGGATTTTAAATGAATAATATTGTGAATAAAGAACAACTGGTGGCAACTTTTTCGATAGTCGGCGCAGACCCGAAAACCGGGGAAGTCGGAGTGGCTGTACAATCGAAATTTTTGGCTGTAGGGGCTGTCGTACCGTGGGCAAAAGCGAATGTAGGCGCGGTGGCAACGCAATCATGGGCAAACACAAAATATGGTCCCGAGGGATTGGAGCTTCTTGAACAAGGACTTACACCCGAGGAAGTTATTGAAAAACTCGTAGCTGATGATCCGGGGCGAAACCTGCGTCAAGTAGCGGTTATCAATGCTGAAGGAGTGGCAAGTGCATTCACCGGTGAAGAATGCTTTGACTGGGCTGGCCACCTCGTCGGAAAAAATCATTCGGCCCAAGGCAATATTCTGGTAAGCGAAGAAACCGTCAAAGCGATGAGCCGTTCGTTCGAACAATCGACAGATCCGCTTGCAGAGCGCCTGATCAAAGCACTGGCTGCCGCTCAGCATGCAGGAGGAGACAGCCGCGGAAAACAATCTGCTGCAGTTTATGTTCTACAGGAAGGCGCGGGATATGGCGGTTATAATGACGTCAAAGTGGACCTCCGTGTCGACGATCATCCCGAACCGATCGAAGAGTTATTGCGTCTATACGAACTTCATAAAATTTTCGGCGAAAGCACCGACGATCAACTCGAAATCGAAGGCGAATTATTCGAGGAAATCAAAGGCCATCTTGTGCGCCTCTCACTTTTGGATTCGGCCGACCATGCCGGCTACAATGATACCGTCAAAGAGGCATTGAAAACATTCACGTTGCGAGAAAATTTCGATGACCGCTGGACTGAAGAACGACTGATTGACGAAGTGGTGTTGGAGCATCTGCGGAATGGGTAAATTTCTGGTGTGTGGAGAATAGATTTAATAAGTAAGAATAATATATGAGAGAGACCGATCAGTTTGGATGCTGGTCGGTTTTTTAAGTTGAGGTGGGTGGTAATGGGGTTTGTTTTTTGGTAATATTTTCTATAATTTTTTGAATTAATTTTGGGGTGCGGGTTGAAAGCTTCGGGGTGCGGTTTGGAACAGTTGAGGTGCGGGTTAAACCATTTGAGGTGCGGTTAGAGGTGTTTGAGGTGCGCTTAGAATAAAAACTGTCGATTTTGAATAGGCTTTTAAATTTTATGTATTATATTTCCAAAGCGAAATACTCTAGTTGCGCGATTTCCCATTTTAGTTGCGGTTTTTACTCAAACAGTTGCGGTTAGAAACCAGTTAGTTGCGGTTCTCATCAATTTAGTTGCGCTCACAAAAATAAACCCACATATTTCCATCAATTCCAACCCATTTCCCAAGCGAAGCCATATA
>CAZGMW010000009.1:9719-15599 GCA_964526895.1 uncultured Planococcus sp.
TCAACCTCAACCTCTATCTCTACTAATCTCCAATTCCTATTTAACATCCTTGCGTCTGAACTTCGCCGTCACTTCATAAACGATCGGAACAATGACCAATGTCAGTAAAGTGGAACTGATCAGTCCGCCGATAACCGTGATGCCGAGTGCCTGCGAAATCAATCCGCCGCCATCGCCTTCTGCCCCAATGGCAAGAGGGATGAGCGCGCCGATAGTTGCGAGTGCTGTCATCAGGATTGGACGCAGGCGTGTAACACCGCCTTCAAGAAGTGCTTCACGCGTAGTGAGTCCCGCTTGTTCCATGTGAATGACACGGTCGATCAGGACAATGGCGTTGGTAACTACAATTCCGATCAGCATGAGAACACCGATCAATGCATTGACACTCAGCGCTTCTCCAGTGATCCATAGAGCCACCAATACACCGATTACAGTGAAAGGCAACGAGAACAGGATGGAGAACGGTGCAAGTGCTCCGCCGAATGTAACAACCAGGACGAAGTATACAATAGCAATGGCTGCAAGCATTGCAAGGCCAAGCTGCGTGAACGATTCGTTGATTTGTTCTGTTACGCCTCCATGGTCGATGGAAACGCCGGACGGCAAATCAAGATCCGCGATTTCTTCGTCAATTTCTGTTGTAATTTCCGCCGCGTTATTGCCGAGTACTTCCGCGGACAGGGAAGCGAACATTTGGCCGTCTCTGCGGTTGATGGTGTCAGGAGATCTGCCTTCTTCAACGTCCATAACTTCTCCGACTGTCACTGTAGTCCCCAATGCAGTTGGAATTTCGACATTTGTAACATCATCAATGCTTGTATAGTCCGTTTCTTCTGTCTCAATATAAACATCGACTTCATTTTCTTCATACTCTACCGTCGTTAAGACAGGAGCTTCACCGACATCGCTTAAAGCCATACCGATTTGGGCGGCAGTCAAACCATATTCGCTCAAGGCTTGCTGGTTCGCAACCAACGTAAACTGATCGTATGCCTCTGTTAAACTCGACTCGGTATTTTCAAGCCCTTCATGCTCTTCCATAATCGGCCGGATCTGGTCGATTGCTGATTGGATGTCTTCAATATTATCGCCATACACAAATAGTTCGAAACCACTTGCGCCCGTAGCGGCAAAGTCCATGCTGGCCCACTCGCCGGCTTCAGTGGATTCATTCAAATCTTCGATCAATATTGTGCTTTCGTCACTGAAATTTTCAAAGTCATCTTCATATTCGATATAGAATAAAGCGGAATTATCTCCGCCTCCGCCCATACCTGCCATCGGATTGCCTCCACCAAGCGAATATTGGTAGGAAGTGACGCCATCACGGTCTGCGATTGCATTTTCCGCATCCAATGCAATGGCTTCGACGTCTTCACGCGTTTGGCCAGGGTCCGGGCTGTAAGTGGCCATAACCATTTTCTGCTCCTGCTCAGGCAGGAAAGTGACGCCGATAATCGGAATTAAAAACATACTGGCTGCCAGGAGGACAGATGCCCCGCCGAAAGTGATGATTTTATGGTTCAACGACCATTGTAAGATGCTTTTATATCCTGCAGCCATTTTGCCGGGTTTATGTTCTTTCTTTTCGGCTTTATTGGCAGAAGGATTTTGCAATTGCTTATTGTACATCAAATGTGCCATCATCGGCACAATCGTTACTGCCACAATCAGAGACGCGGATAACGCAAAAACCATTGCAAGAGCGAATGGCAGGAATAACTCGCCAATCTGTCCGCTGACAAGTGCCAATGGCAAGAATACCGCGATTGTCACGACAGTCGATGAAAAAATAGGAAGGAACATTTCGCTTGTAGCTTCCCGGATCAACGCTTTTCCGCGCAATTTCTCACTAGCCATGCCCATGCGTCGATAAATATTTTCAATGACGACAATCGAATCATCAATTACGCGTCCGATCGCAACAGTCAGAGCCCCGAGTGTCATGATATTCAACGTGATATCCATTTGGTTCAATAGGAATATCGCCATCAATAATGACAGTGGAATCGAGATGATGGAAATTAATGTCGTTTTAAAACTGCGCAGGAACAGCAATATAATGACGACGGCAAACAAAATTCCGTAAAAGGCTTTGCTGAGCATCGTTTCGACTGAATGTTCGATTGGTTCGCCTTGGTCAAACGTGGTTGCAACTGTCAGTCCATACTCCTCTTCCACATCAGCAATGATGTCTTTTACATCGTTGACGACTTCAACCGTATTGGCATCCGGTGCTTTCACGATGGATATGCCAATCGATTCTTCGCCGTTGGTTCGCGAAATCGATTCAGCTTCACTGACAACTTCAATTTCCGCCAATTCACTCAGCGCGACTGTCGGTAAACCCGTTGCAGGCGGAGTTGCAGGTGTTTCAGTCGGTGCATCTGGTGTTGCCGGAGTTTCGCCAGGTGAACCCTCGCCAGGCGTCTGAGCTCCCTGAGGAATTGCAGGAATCTGCAGCTCCCGAAGATCTTCCACAGTGGCGATATTGCCATCGATAACGAGGTTTTTCACTTCACCGTCAAATTCGGTTAGGCCGAGCGGAAACGTGAGGTTTGAACCTTGGATCAATTGCTGGACCGTTTCCTGGGTCAACCCGTACTCGGCTAATGCTGCCTCATCAAATGTAAGATTCACTTTTTGCAAACGCTGACCCGAAACTTGGGCGTCTGATAAGCCTTCGACTCCTTCAAGCAAAGGCAGAACATTGTCTTCCACATTGGCAGTCAATTCTTCCAATGAACTTCCCGGATCACTGATGCTCAATGTTAAAATCGGAAAAGCATCTATACTGAGCCGTGAAACTTGTGGTTCTTCGGCAGCTTCCGGAATTGAAATTTCAGCCAGGGCGTCTTCCAATTCACGTGTGGCTTCGTCCATGTCGACTTCAAAATCATACTCGACTTGGATAGTCGAAGCATTCGCCATGGACGTAGAAGTCACTAATTCCACACCATTCATATTCTGTATCCGCTGTTCCATTGGAATCGTGATTTCTTCCATCACTTCATCCGGTGCAGCGCCTGGATATACGGTCACAACGGTGGCGGCCGGCAACGTGATGCTTGGAATCGACTCCTGTTTCATCGTCAATCCCGCGTAAAGTCCCGCCACGACAACCATAATCGTCAAAATCCAGACAGCGAACTTATTGTTTAATGAAAAATCGATAACTTTCTTCAACTACGACACTCCTCAGCGATGATTCTTCAATAGAAGAATTTCTTTTTCTAATTGTTTTTCCTGTGACAGGTAATCCATCAGTGCTTCAATAAGAAAGACACGCGGTTCATCCTGTTGCAGTTCCTGGCGCAATAAATCCAATGACGCCAATAAATGTGCTGTGTTTTTCGAATAGAGCTTAATTTTAGTTTCCATATCGGCAAAAAGACTGTCCACAGAAAAATTATTTCCGCTTGTTTCCGTAAACACAGCTTCCATCCCATCTAGTTTCAAAGTGATGGCTTCGATTGAAGAAGCGATGAAACGGCTCAATTTATCAATGGACATTTGCCGGTTTTCAAGAATGATCGTAACCATGTATTCTTTCATTATGCCTTCGACTACTGTTGTCAGATCTTCAAGAAATGGCTTGATTTCTGGTCCGAACGCATCCAAAAGCATCTTCTTATGGAAGGTGGAGGAAGAACTTCGCATTTCCTGCATCAAAAGTGTCAATTGTTCATTGTCGTCGGTCGGCATATCTTTGAAAACCATGATGAAAAAATCCCGGTTGTTAAGAATGCTTTCGAGCTCGAAAGCCAGTTTTTTCGCAAAAGCATCTTTAAGCGCAAGATTCTTTGGCAGATCGAGCTGGTTCAATCCTTCAAGAGTTTCTTCCTGGTAGCGTTTCAAAATACTCACCAGCAAACTATCTTTGGAATCGAAATGTTTATAAAATGCACCTTTTGAAATATCCACTGCATGCGCAATTTCCTGAACAGATGTCTGATGGTACCCTTTAACGGAAAAAAGATGCACCGCTGCATTCATCAAATCCTGTTTTTTATCCATTGGATTCCTCCTTTTAACTGATTGGTCACTAAAAGTGACTGACTGGTCATAGTTTAAAGCATAAGGATATAATTAGACAAAGTCAATTTGATTGGTCCCGAGAGTTTTGGAGATTCTGTGACTGGATGGTTGCATTTTCAGCTCAATGAAACATTTGGAAAACTGTCAGTAAATAATAAAGGAGCTTAAAAGACAAAATTACTTTTCAGCAATCACGAAAGACTATTTTCCCTTTGAGAAGGGTAAATGAATAGTATAGATACCTGAGCTCAGAAGGAAGGAGAGATGAAATGGCACAGCCTATTTTTGACGGGCCAGAAGTTAAAATGAAAACTGAACAGCCATATGCTGCAATTCCGATAGTCAGGGAAGTGATGGACCGGGAGGAAATCGGCAATCTTGTGAAAGAAGTTTATAATTGGCTGAAGCGTAGACATATTAAACCTGATGGAAAACCTTTTTGCCGCTATTGGGTGATGGGTGGAGTGGAAGAAAAATTTAATCTGGAAGTGGGCATACCCATTGCTAAGATGACAATCAGCGACGGCAAAGTTGTTGCAAGTGTCATTCCCGGAGGTTCATATGCAACTGCAGTCCATCGGGGATCTGCCGATTATATAGAAGACTCATCCTATGCTTTGGAAAAATGGGCGGAAGATGAAGGACTGGATCTCGATAAGCGTTATGAAGAGGATACAGAAATCTGGAATGGCCGCTTCGAGTTTTATCCAGTTGTACCTGAAGAGGGCATAATGCTGAGTTATGAGGGAATGGAAATAGCCTATCTTCTGCTGAGAGACGGCGCTGCATGATTTCGCCTTACAAAAAAGACACCCAAAGACAGGAGATTTCCTGTTTTGGGTGTCTTTTTGCACGGATTTTTCGAAGCAAAAAACCGATATGCTAGTTCTGTCTTATGCCTTTCAGAGCTAAACGGGCGCCTCCGCATTTCTTATTGTCCAGACTCCAGCGCCTAACCCCTCGAGTCGCTTCGGTTTTGACCTTCATGGCAAAAACCGCCATGCAGGTCAAACCCTCCAGCGCTTGTCGGGGTTAAACAGGCGCTTCCGCTTTTCTTATTGTCCAGACTCCGGCGGCCCAGCTCTTCGGGTCATAAGCCAGCCCAGCTGCGCGGTCAAGACCGCTACGCTGTTCTGTCTTATGCCTTTCAGAGCTAAACGGGCGCCTCCGCTTTTCTTATTTCCCGGGAAATGGTTTATTGTTTTTGCCTTGCTCGGACTGTCGTGTAGAAGTAGAGCATTTCGGTCATGCGCATTCTTTGTTTCTTCAGGATATTCATCGATACGTTGATATCGATATGCGTGTTCCACTGGTCATAGTGGATGCGGGTGCGGTTCGGCCCGAGTGCTTCAAACCGGTTATCGTGATTCAGTATCCAGACACAGTCAGGGTGTGTCGGAGAATGTGTAGGATATCCAGCCAGGCCTTCCCATATGTATAAAGTGGTTTTTTTAAAATGTTTCAGATTATGGCGGTTAGCCTTAATGCGGCCTTCGTAAGTTGAGGCGGACAGCATGCAAGCTTTATCGATCAGCGACAGAACGGAATCGCGTGAATAATACACCCCATGCTTCGTTACAATTTTTGACTTACACTCAGTTTCAAATGCGGATAATACGAACAACACGGATTGATCAATAAAGTTTTCAATTTGTCTTTCCACCAACTTCCCCCTCTTTCTGTTTACATGAAAATTCTACCATTCAAAAGATTTCCAGGCAATACCATTTATCAGAAAATAGTATGTTTTTTGACAATTCGTTTTATCCAGGATTCAGTTTCTGCATGATGAACTGGCCAAAGAAGGGAAATATGCGAAATTATTCATCCTGTCGGAAGGCG
>CAZGMW010000010.1:0-8923 GCA_964526895.1 uncultured Planococcus sp.
TCAATGCTCTTGCAGAAACCCAAACACGCTTCGGTTTGCCGTCAACAAGGATGCGGTTTTGTTTATTGATCATGAAAAACTGAGTTCCGGGATACTTCACATGAAAGCCGTAAATCGCGTGCAAAGCACTCATATAATGGTCCAGTCGCCCGCCTGTGACGCCTGTTATAATGACGGTTTCAGGATCATAGGTCATCGCTACCGCCAAAGCCAATTCGGTATCGGTTTCATCTTTATCAGAAAATGCCGGTTGAATATCCGGAAAAATCCTCTTTATTCTCTCAAATTGCTCTTTTGATACAGAATCAAAGTCCCCCACTGCTGCAGATGGCACAATTCCTTTATCCAATAGGGCAATCGTTCCTGCGTCAACTCCGATGAATGTATCTTCCGGCCATATTGAAAAGTCCGGCAATTCGTTTGCCGGACCTCCTGCTATGATGATGACCTTCACGAGACCGCCTCTTGACCAGCCTTTTTGATGCTTTGCAAGGCTTTAGCACGATCAGCTTTACCGAAAATCGCAGAGCCGGCCACAAATACGTTGGCACCGGCTTTCGCACATTCTACAATTGTTTCTTCATTAATCCCGCCATCGATTTCAATGTCGATATCCAACCCTTTTTCTTTAATGATTTTGGCAAGCTGTTCAATTTTCGGCAAGACCGATCCGATAAATTTCTGTCCGCCAAAGCCAGGGTTGACTGTCATGAACAACACTAAATCGATATCTTCCAATATCGGCAGAATCGCTTCCACTGGAGTATGCGGGTTTAAGACAACACCCGGTTTAACATCAAATGAGCGGATCAATTGGATGGTTCTGTGCAGATGCGGGCTTGCCTCTACATGAACAGTGATGTAGTCTGCGCCTGCTTTCGCAAAATCTTCTATATAACGGTCTGCATTTTCAATCATCAAATGAACGTCGAAAGGCAATTTCGTCAATGGGCGAACAGCCCCCATGACGGCTGCGCCAAATGAAATATTCGGCACAAAATGGCCATCCATAACATCGATGTGAATCCAGTCTGCTCCAGCTTTTTCAACTTCCAATACTTCTTCGCCCAGCTTTGAGAAGTCTGCGGCCAATATGGACGGTGCAATTTTAATCATTGGAATACCTCGGCTTTCTCGTCATAATTTCTTCCAGGAATTTCAGATAATGCTTGTAACGGTACTCCGGAATCTCTCCGGAATCCACTGCTGCCTTAATGGCGCATTTGGGTTCATTCAGATGCAGGCATTCCCTGAACTTACAGGCATTCGATCTGTCCGCCATTTCAGGGAAACAGCCTGACAACTCTTCTTTTTCCATCGTTTCGAAATCGAAGGAGCTGAATCCGGGTGTGTCGGCCAGCAAACCGCTGTTGACTGCGATCAATTCAACATGGCGAGTCGTGTGTTTGCCACGATTCAATGCTTTTGAAATATCATCCGTCTTCAATTCCAGGGACGGCAGAATTGTGTTCAGCATCGTCGATTTACCGACACCGGATTGGCCGGCCAGTACACTTATCTTGCCTTCCAACACAGGCATAAGCCTTTGCTGCAGATCTGGATCGTCAATGAAAGTCGGAATGACTTCATAGCCGATTTTTTCATAATCAGCAATATAATCCATTATTGCGTGTTTTTCCTGCTCTGATACCAAATCCATCTTGGTCAGGCAAATGACCGGTTGTATGTCATGCGATTCGATGGCGGTTAAAAACCGGTCCAATAATAACGGGTGGAAATCTGGCTGTTTTGCCGAAAAAACAAGGATTGCCTGATCAATATTCGCTATCGGCGGACGAACAAGTTCATTCTTCCGCTCATATACATGCAAAATCGTTCCTTCCAAATCATTATCCGCTTTATAATCGACAAAATCTCCGACCAAAGGTGAAATTTGCCTGTTGCGGAATACGCCACGGCCGCGACATTGGATATAACGTTCGCCATCCTCATCCAATACATAATAGAATCCGCTGAGGGCTTTTCTGATTTGACCTTTCGGCATACGTTTCCTCCTTCTTATTCTACATTATTATATTCAATGGTTTCTTCATCGATCACTCTGCCATCCCGTACTACGCGAAAGACCGCACGATTTCCTTCGGCGATCTGCAATTGGATGCGCTGCTCGGTATCTTCCGTGATTGTAAATTCTTCCACTGGCTCAGCCATTGTCCGCGTTTCGTCCTGGATATAAATCTGAACCGTCTGCTCCACTGGTTCTTCGCCTTCTTCCGCTGGCGTTTCAGGTTCATATGGAATACGGACTGTATGGATATATGTCTTTTGAGGCAATGCTGGCGGTCCTGATGACAGCATCACGTCAATAGCGCCTCCGGCTTCCAACTCGCTGTCAGGCGCGGGAGTCTGAGTCAGCACTGTTCCAGCTGCCACATCGCTTGACGGTTCATCGCCTACGATATTGATATGGAAACCGGTAGAACGGGCATATTCACTGAGCGCTGCCTCATCGTAACCAGACAAATCAGCAACCGAGCGCAAATCCTTTCCTTTACTTACTGTAAATTCAATTTCCGTTTCACTTGGAATAATTTCACTTCCAGCTTCTGGACTCTGTTCCAGAATCGTACCCGCAGGTTCATCAGAAAACACTTCTAGCGGAGTCACAGAAAGGAAATCACGCGAATTAAGAAGTTCCCTTGTCTGTTCAATATTGCGGCCCACATAATCTGCCATTTCAGCAGATTCTTTGCCAAGACTGAGATACAATTGAATTTTTGATTCCAGGCTTCTCATCTTACCGGCTTCCGGAATGGTCCTGATGACTGCACCTTCTTCAACATCATCTGAATAACGTTCCTGTTCTTCACCAATTACGAACCCGTAAGATTCCAATTCTTCTACCGCTTCTTCTCTCTCCATCCCTGAAACATCCGGCACAGCAGCCTGCGTCGGACCAAACAGCTCCGGAAATGCCAAAGCGACAGATAAACTGGTTATGACTAAAAGTAGCAAAATGCCGACAACCCATGGCAATTTCTTTTTCTTCTCTTTTATTGGCGGTGCTTGTTTTTTACTAGCCTTTGTCCCTTTTGCTTTAACAGGGCCATTAGTAATCGTTTCTTCCGCATTTACGTAAGGCGAAGAATTTTTAATGGCCGGCATTGCACGTGTCGCGTCTTCATCTATTGGAACCGCAAACTTGGGTTCATTCAAACGTTCAGGCAATAAAACCGTAGACAAATCCTCGTCCATTTCATCTGCCGACTGGTACCGATGCTGCGCATTTTTTGCAGTGGCCTTTAACACGACGTTTTCAAGGCTCTGCGGAATGCTGGGAACAATTTCACGAAGTGAAGGAGTTTCCGTTTGTAAATGTTTCAAGGCAATTGATACAGCAGATTCCCCTGAGAACGGCAATCTTCCAGTCAGTAACTCATACATCACAATTCCAAGTGAATAGATATCGGATTTTTTTGTAGCATTTCCGCCTCGCGCCTGTTCAGGAGATAAGTAATGGACAGTCCCAAGAACTGAATTGGTTTGTGTATAGGAAGTTGCACTCAAAGCCATCGCTATTCCAAAATCAGAGATTTTTACATTACCTTCTTCATCCATCAGAATGTTCTGCGGTTTGATATCCCGGTGCACAATCTGATTATGATGGGCGTGTGCCAAGGCAGATGCTAATTGTTTCATAATCTTAACAGCCCGTTCCGGGGCTATTGGTGATTGTTCGATTATGTATTCTTTCAAGGTCTTGCCAGGTACATATTCCATAACCAAATAAGGAATCGCCCCCTCTTCGCCAACATCGAATATATTCACGATGTTCGGATGCGCAAGACTCGTTGTCGACAAGGCTTCCCTTTGGAACCTTCTACGGAGCTCTTCTTCATTTGAGAAATCATAGCGCAGCATCTTGATCGCAATATCACGGTCCAAAATCATATCACGGGCCAGATAGACATTCGACATGCCACCTCCGCCGATCAATTCCTTTATTTTATAGCGGCCATTGATGTTTTTGCCGATCAACATAATTACACCTCCCCAGCTTTCGAGGCAAGAAGTACAAATGAAATATTGTCTTCCCCGCCCTTATCATTGGCAAGATCGACAAGATCCTTCCCTTTCCGGGATAGTGGTGACCGGGATCCGACAATTTCTGCAATTTCTTCTTTTGATATTTTATTGCTTAAGCCATCAGAACAGATAAGAAGATAAGAAGAATCGCTTAGTTCAAGTTCAAGCATTTCTCCCTCGATACCCGCTTCTGTTCCAAGTGCCCGGACTATCCAATTCTTTTTCGGATGCTCTTCTGCTTCGGCTTCACTGATTTCTCCGTTGTCAACAAGCACATTGACATATGAGTGGTCACGCGTAACCTGTTCAGCTTTGCCGTTGAATGTATAAACACGGCTGTCGCCAATATGGCAAATCACACAATGATTATCTTCGATCAAAACAGCAATCAATGTCGTGCCCATTCCTTTGCATTCCGGATGGTTTCCTGCATAATTAAAAACTTCACTGTTGATGGATCGAACCTTTTCATCTAGCCACTTCTTTTTGCTGGCTGTTGAGCTGAACGCATCACTGTCTGCTTCCATGAAAAGTTCACTCATAGCGGAAACTGTCATTTCACTCGCAACATCGCCGGCGTTATGGCCGCCCATTCCATCCGCTACGAGAGCAAGCATCAATCCATCCGGCCGTTTGAGAACCGCTACACGGTCCTCATTCACTTCGCGCCTTTTACCCATATCACTTTCCATGACATATTGAAACAACAATTGCTACACCTCATCCCATGTCAATTCAATTCGCTGGTCGGTCATCCATTCTGTTTTTTCCTGAAAGCGGCAATGAAAAAACCGTCGCTTCCGAAATCCTGCGGGAATATCTGGACGAAGCTGCTGTGTTTTATACCAATTGCTTCCGGCAGCGTCACTTGGATTTTCTCCATATCAGGATGCTCTTTCAAAAACCTCTCAGCTGTCCCGCGATTTTCTATACTATCTACTGTACATGTACTATAAACCAGGATGCCTTCCGTTTTCAGCAATTGCGCTGCCTGATCGAGCAACTCCATCTGGATTTCCTGCAGTCTGCTGAAATCTTCTTCTTTTTTTGTATATTTAATATCAGGTTTTCTTTTAATGACGCCGAGCCCGCTGCACGGTGCATCCACCAGGACACGGTCAAATTGTTCTTTACCAAAACGCTCAACGCTCTTTTTTCCATCTCCCACTTCCGATTTTATAACGGTATGGCCAAGACGATCGGCGGATTCTTTAATCAATTTCACTTTATGCGGATGAAGATCCATCGAATAAAGTGTTCCTTGATTTTTTAGTTTTTCTGCTATATGAGTCGATTTCCCACCGGGAGCGGCGCACATATCCAACACTGTCATACCTGGTTCAAGCTGCAACGCGTAAGAAGGCAGCATTGAACTTTCATCCTGAATCGTGATAAAACCTCTTTCGAAAGTGGCTGTTCTGGCAGGTTGGCCACCTGTTACCACAAGGCATTCAGGGATGATTTTACTCGGAATCGCTTCAAGCCCTTCGGATTCGAGCATCTCTATTGCTTCTTCCACTGTTGCGCGGACGGTATTCACTCGTACGGTTTGAGATGGTATTTTATTGTTTTCCAAAGCCATTTCACGTGTCTTTTCCAGGCCGAATTGCTCGGACCAACGTTTGATCATCCACGCCGGATGGCTCGTTTCGATTGAAATCTTCTCGATTGGATCGGCAATCGCATTAAATGACCGGACACCTGAACGCTGTACGGACCGCAGAACACCGTTCACTAAAGAAGCGACTCCTCCATGACCGCGCCGTTTGGCGATTTCCACCGCTTCATGGACGACAGCGTGTGAAGGAATCCGGTCCAAATAAACGATCTGGTACAGTGACATCCGCAATAAGGTTTTGACCCAAGGTTCGACTTTGCCTTTTAAATAAGGTTCCAGATAATAATCCAATGTCATCTGATGCTGCAATGTGCCATAAGTGATTTCTGTCAGCAAGCCGCGATTTTTCGCTGAAATACCATAGCTTTCAATCGTCTGATGCAGTAAAAGGTTGCTGTAGGCTTGCTTGTTTTCGACTGCCCATAGAATTGAAAAAGCAGCGTCACGGACATTGCCGTGTAATTTTTTATTCTTCATTCAAAGGTATCTCCTGCCTGAATTTTAGGTCCGGTTAAATAGTCTTTGGCCGACATCCGCTTTTTCCCAGCTGGCTGTAATTCCGTAATTGCCAGAATTCCGTTGCCGGTCTGTACATGGATAGCGTCTTCAGTCAATTTGACCACTTCGCCTGGTGTCCCTGTTTTGGATTCTTCGGCTATCTCGGACCACCAGATTTTCATGTTGTCCTGTTTAAAACTTGTATAGGCAACCGGCCAAGGGTGAAGCCCGCGCACTTGGTTGTAAATCTCATTAGCTGAACGGTTCCAGTCGATCCGCTCCTGTTCACGTGAAATATTGCGAGCAAACGTGACGAGCGACTCATCCTGAGGAATGCGCTCGTTCGTTCCTTCTATAATAGAAGGCAATGTCTCTTTCAGCAATTCCGTTCCCGCTGCACTGAGTTTATCGAACATGCTGCCGGTATGGTCGTGCTGCTCAATTGGTACAGTTGTTTGGGAAATGATATCTCCTGCGTCCAGCCGGTCCACCATATACATTATTGTGACACCTGTTTCTTTTTGGCCATCGATAATCGCCTGATGGATCGGCGCACCTCCACGATAAGCAGGCAATAAAGAAGCGTGTACATTGATGGCACCAAGTTTTGGTGTAACCAATATTTCAGACGGCAGAATTTGCCCAAATGCCGCAGTCACCACTAGATCGGCATCCAGATCCAATACAGCTTGCAGTTCTTCCGGATTCTTTAGTTTGTTCGGCTGATATACCGGCAGTCCAAGCCTCAGCGCTTCTTCTTTGACTGGCGTGGGTGTCAGCGTTTTTTTGCGTCCAACAGGACGATCCGGCTGTGTCACAACAGAAATGACGTCGTAGCCTTCTTCAACCAGCATGCGGAGAATCGGAACGGAAAAAGCCGGGGTTCCCATAAAAACGATTTTGGTCAAACCTGTTCCTCCTCTTCTTCCTGCAAACGGATCATTTCATCCAGCTCTTCCTGAGTCACATATTTTGTGATTTTGCTGGTAAATAAAACACCATCCAAATGGTCCATTTCATGGAGAATAGCACGGGCCTCATAGCCTTCCGCTTCCAGTTCATACCACGAACCGTCCCGTTCCTGCGCCTTTATCTTGATATGGTCATAACGTTCCACTTCACCGAATACACCTGGAAAACTCAAGCATCCTTCAATATCCGTATCAGATCCTTCATATAATACGAGTTCAGGATTGATCATTTCAATCGGATCCTGCCCTTCACGGAAATCGACGATGGCAGCGCGGACCGCAGTTCCTACCTGAGGAGCCGCGATTCCAACGCCATCCGCTTCGATCATCGTTTCATACATATCATCCAACAGCACGGCCAGATTTTTGTCGAAATTCGTTACAGTTTCACAAGATTTTACCAGCACATCGCTGGGATGTTTCACGATAGGTCGTATAGCCATTTTCAGTTCCTCTTTTCTTTTACATCACCGAAGTCGGATTCATATCGATTGCCAATGTGGCGCCTTTTTTCAGCCAGTCGGAACGATAGATTTTAATCAATTGCTGCATCACTTCGGTCAGTTTCGGTTCTTTTTTGTATTTTATCAAACATTGGTATCTATATCTATTGTTGACACGGGCGATCAGCGCCGCAGAAGGACCGATGATGATCGTCCCTTCCGACAATTGTTTTCTTAAATATTCAACTGTCTGCTCGGCATATTCCGCTACTGTCATCAGATCTTCATGCGTGAACTGTATATTCACCACGTAATAATAAGGCGGATATCCGCTTGCCCGCCGCATCGCCATCTCCTGATCGTAGAACGGTTCATATAATTGGTCCTTCGCCAGGGTAATTGCATAATGCTCTGGCGTATAGGATTGAACAAAAACGGTTCCCGGCAATACGTCACGGCCGGCTCGCCCACTGACCTGCGTGAGTAATTGATACGTTTTTTCAGCTGCACGGAAATCAGGCAGATGCAAAGTCGTATCAGCGGACAATACACCCACCAGTGTTATATTCGGGAAATCCAGGCCTTTGGCTATCATTTGTGTGCCGAGCAAGATATCCGCTTTTCCTTCTCCAAAGGAATTAAGGATTTTTTCGTGTGCGCCTTTATTGCGTGTTGTATCGACATCCATTCGCAAAACCCTTGCTTCCGGTACGAGCTTCGCCAATTCTTCTTCCACTTTTTGAGTGCCTGTACCAAAAAAACGGATATGCTCACTTTCACATTCCGGACAAGTGTGCGGCACCCGCTCATCGTATCCGCAATAATGGCATTTCATCGTTTCGCTCGAACGGTGATAAGTCAAAGAAATATCACAATTTGGACATTGCATGACTGTACCGCAATCACGGCACAAAACAAAGGACGAGTAGCCGCGTTTATTAAGGAACAAAACGGTTTGTTCTTTTTTCGCCAGTCGGTCCCGTATCGCCTCCGCCAATTGAATTGAGAACATCGACCGGTTGCCGGTTCTCAATTCTTCCCGCATGTCGACAATGTGGACTGCAGGCAGAGGTTGATTTCGTGCGCGTTTTTCCAGCACGAGGAGCTCGTATACGCCTTTTTGCGCACGTGCATATGACTCCAGTGAAGGTGTCGCACTGCCTAAAATGACCGGGCAACTATGGTATTCCCCGCGCCAAATGGCCAAATCACGAGCATGATAGCGAGGCGAGTCATCCTGCTTATAGCTCGATTCATGTTCTTCATCGAGAATGATCAATCCCAGATTTTCAAATGGAGCAAAAATTGCAGACCTTGCACCGACCGCCACTTTTACTTCACCACGC
>CAZGMW010000010.1:8933-14915 GCA_964526895.1 uncultured Planococcus sp.
GTATTTTACGCCATTCATCATATTTTTCACCCGCAGACAAGCCGCTGTGGAGCACAGCAACCATGTCACCAAACCGTTCTTTGAAACGCAGAGTCATTTGCGGGGTCAACGAAATCTCGGGAACCAGCATAATCGCTTCTTTTCCCTCTTTTAACACCTGGTCAATGGTCTGCAGGTAAATTTCCGTCTTGCCGCTACCGGTTATACCATGCAAAAGAAACGTCCTTGGTGAATTCAATGAGTTGTCAATCGCATCGAAAGCCTTCTGCTGTGCGTCGGTCAGCACCAGATTTTCTTTTTTCTCGATTTCCGTCAGCATTTTCGGATCCCGATAAGTTTCCACATTCGATAAATCGGCTGCGCCTTTTTCGGCCAGACTGTAAATCGTCGGCAGCGTAACACCCGCTATTTTTTGAAGTTCGGAAGACTCGATTGAAAGTCCAGGATTCTTTTTCATGAAATCCATCAACTTCAACTGTTGCTTGGCATTGGCTCTAATTTCAATGGATTCGAGTTTTTCAACAGAATCCGATACATGGATCATCCGCACTTTCTTAACAGCAGTCTGTTGCTGGATATTCGTGTCTGCAATGATCGTCCCTTTATCCAATTCTTTCCTTATCAAACCGAACACATCTTCAGCATCCTGGCTTCGGATGAAAGGCTTGTTGCCGAAATAAGGATGAAGGCGCGAATCCACCGCTTCCAGTCCACTTGCCAGTACAAATCGCTTTTCATATTTCGCCCGCAAAGCCGCAGGAACCATTACCTGCAAAGCGTCAATTTCAAAACACACCGTTTGTTCTTTCATCCAAGCGGCCATTTCCAGCAGCTCTTTATTCAGAACAGGAACGACATCCATCAATTCATGGATGGGTTTCATCCGGCTCGGATCAAAATCAGATTTTTCTTTAATATTGGTGATGAACCCAAGCACTTTTCTGTTTCCAAAAGGCACTTTCACCCGCATGCCCGGTTCTGCCAATGCTTCCAGTTTTTCAGGAATCAAATAGTCAAACGGCCGGTCAATCGGATGCGCAGCAACATCAACAATAATTTCAGCGATCATTTCGCATTTCCCTTTCAACAATCAGCTTCAGCAATTGGCGTGCCAATTCCTGTTTCGGAAGAAGTTCGAACGTTTTTTCGAAATCTCCCTTTCCAAAAACCGTTACTCTATTGGTATCCGATTCAAATCCTGCCTGTGATTCGGTCACATCATTGGCAATGATATAATCGGCATTTTTTCGCTCAAGCTTATCTTTAGCATAATGGCTCACGTCATTTGTTTCAGCCGCAAAACCGATCAGGACCTGTTTGTCTTTTTCTGTCCCGAGGTAATGAAGGATGTCTGCAGTGCGCTCAAGTTCGAGTGAAGCATCGCCGTCCTGTTTTTTCATCTTCTGTCCGTGCAGTGTTTTCGGCCGGTAATCGGCGACTGCCGCTGTTTTGATGACAAAATCAGTACTTACATATTCCGCTTTTACCGCCTGCAGCATATCTTCTGCGCTTTCCACAAAAATGCGTTTCACGCCTGACGGTGCCGGCAATGACACTGGCCCGCTGATCAGAATCGTTTCAGCTCCAAGTTCAGCTGCCGCCTGCGCCATGGCATATCCCATTTTGCCGCTCGAAAAGTTTGTCAGAAAACGGACAGGATCGATGCGTTCCCTCGTCGGCCCTGCTGTCACCACCACTTTTTTACCTTTCAAAAGCATTTCACGACTAAAAAAACCAGTGACCAATTCTGTAATTTTCTCAGGCTCCTCGAGACGCCCTTTGCCTATATAACCACAAGCCAAAAAACCTTCAGAAGGTTCGATAAAACGGATGCCGTCTTCATGCAATTGCTGAATATTCCGTTTCACGGCAGGATGGTCATACATATGGACATTCATCGCCGGGGCAATCCAGATCGGAGCAGTGGCCGCAAGCAAAGTGGTCGTCACCATATCATCACCGATGCCATTTGCCAGCTTTCCGATTACATTGGCGGTCGCCGGTGCCACAATGATAAGGTCCGCCCAATCCGCCAGATCAATATGGGCAATGACGGAAGAATCCTTTTCATCAAACGTATCGTAAAAGACATCATTTCTCGACATGACCTGGAAAGTCAACGGCTGGACAAATTGCCGCGCCGATTCCGTCATAATAACTTTTACATCCGCTCCCGCCTGAGATAATTTACTGACAAGCGCAACCGCTTTGTATACAGCAATTCCCCCGCTCACACACAATAAAATCCTACGATTCGCCAACAACGCAAACACCCTTTCTAAACAACAAACTCCCAAAGAACAAATTTGCTCTGGGAGTCGTAGGTTGTGATTAATGGTTAAATTTCGTCTTCATATATTGCAGTTTCGTCCTGGCGCTCTTGCGTCAACGCACCTTCTGCAATTTCTTCAAGCGCTTTGCCTACCGGTTTAGCGGATGTGTATTTTGAAAGTTTCTCATCGCCGTTTTCATGCAATTGGCGTGCCCGTTTGGAAGCAAGTGCCACCAAAGAGTATTTCGAATCGATACGGCTTTTCAATTTATCAACGGATGGGTATAACATCATGCATTCTCCTTTAGCATATCAAAGTATCTTTTTTCTACACGTTCACGCTTGCAATGTTCTGCAATAATGATGGCATTGATGCGGTCACAGGCATTTTCCACTTCATCGTTTTCCACAACATAATCGTAGAGATTCATCATTTCAAGTTCCTGTCTGGCTGCAGCCAACCTGGAAGCAATCACTTCCTCCGATTCGGTGCCACGGCCCACCAGTCTCTCCTCGAGTTCGGAGAGACTAGGAGGCGCCAAAAAGATGAACAGGCCATCGGGGACTTTGTTGCGCACCTGCGCAGCTCCCTGCACTTCGATTTCCAGAAACACATCCCGGCCCGCATCCCGCATTTTGTTGACGTATTCCAGCGGAGTCCCGTAATAATTCCCGACAAACTCGGCATATTCCAGCAATTGATCCTGTTCGATCAGCTGCTCGAATTCATTGCGGGTCTTGAAAAAATAATCGAATTCATCCACTTCGCCTTCACGCGGCGAGCGCGTGGTCATCGATATGGAATATTCATAATTCGTATCCGGCTGCGAGAACAGCTCTTTTCTGACTGTGCCTTTGCCGACCCCGGAAGGCCCTGATAACACGATCAGCAGTCCGCGTTGTTTTCTCAATTCATTTACCACCTTAACCACCGCCATTATATCCGGTCTATATTCTTCGTTTTGTAACTAACTGTCTTATTATATCATAATACATGGTGAAAATGATAAGATGGAACAAAACGATTTGAAAGAGGGATTTACATGGCATTTGATGGATTATTTACAAAAGCGATGACCAGTGAACTGCAACAATTGGTCAGCGGAAGAATTTCAAAAGTTCATCAGCCCAACCAGCTTGAACTGCTGCTCCACATCCGCTCACAAGGAAGCAACCATAAACTATTGATTTCGATTCATCCTTCGTATTCTCGGATTCATTTAACAAAAGAAGCGAACACCAACCCTTCTGAACCTCCGATGTTCTGCATGCTTCTCCGTAAGCATATCGAAGGCGGCGTCATAACAGAAATTTCCCAGCACGGAATGGACCGTCTCATTATCCTGAAAATCAAAGCAAAGGATGAAATAGGCGACGATATCGAACGTGAGCTGCACGTTGAAATGATGGGCAGACATTCGAATGTGATCCTCGTTGACTCTGAACGAATGATGATCCTCGACAGTCTCAAACACCTGCCGCCCAGCGTCAACTCTTTCCGCACAATTTTGCCGGGACAGCCGTATATCTTCCCGCCATCGCAGGATAAAAGAGATCCTTTTGCTCAATCAGATGCACTCATCAATCTGGATGAAAAGGAATTGGTCCAGCAGTATGCCGGATTTTCTCCGCTGACGGCACGTGAATTGCATCACCGATTGACAACGGCAGACGACAAAGAATCGACCGCTAAAAAACTTCTTGAAGACTTCAGCAAAGAGGATCCGGTAGGTTATTATGTCGAAAAGGACAGCAAAAGCTTCTTCTCAGCTACTCCTCTGGAACATTTGGATGCCGAGGGACTCAGCTATCCGAATCTGGGTGAATTGCTCGACCGCATGTATTATGCAAAAGCTGAGCGGGACCGTGTCAAACAACAGGCAGGTGACCTTGAACGCTGGCTGCAGAACGAAATTTCAAAACTGAAACTGAAATTGAAGAAATTAAAAAAAGAGCAGGATCAGGCGGAAAAAAGAGACTTGCTTCAATTGAACGGCGAATTGATCATGGCCAATCTCCACCGCATGCAAAAAGGCATGAAGGAAATTGAAGTCGACAATTACTATAACGAAGAAAAAGTTTTGATTCCGCTCGATCCAAGAAAGACACCGATCGAAAACTCGCAGAAGTTTTATTCGCGTTACCAGAAAGCTAAAACAGCCTTAATCAAAACACAGGAACAAATCGAAAAAACCGAAGATGACATCGGGTATTTCGAAACCTTGATGTCACAAGTGCAGCAAGCCGGCATTTCTGATATTGAAGAAATCCGCGAAGAACTTGCTGAACAAGGATATATGAAAGCACAGAAATCGAAGAAAAAGAAAAAACCGACCAAGCCGAAAGTTGACCCTTATGTTTCCAGCACCGGCGTTGCGATATCTGTCGGCAAGAACAATAAACAAAATGACTATGTCACGTTTAAAGTGGCATCCAAATCCGACACTTGGCTCCATACAAAAGACATACCGGGTTCCCATGTCATCATCCATGATGCGGAGCCGGACGAAGAAACGATTCTTGAAGCTGCAACAATTGCCGCCTATTTCAGTAAAGCCAGAGAATCTTCTTCCGTCCCAGTGGACTATACGGAAGTACGCCAGGTGAAAAAACCGAATGGCGCAAAACCGGGATTCGTCATCTATTTTGAGCAAAAGACAGTTTTCGTAACTCCTGATGAAGAATTGGTCATTAAATTGAAAAAATGATCCAGTGAAACAACCGGCTTGCCATTCAGCACCCGGTTGTTTTTATTTGTTTACATAATAATTTTATCTTATTATAAATTGGTGGAATGTTCTGTGTTTTGAAATTCACTCTCTACTATATTGCCCTCTCACATTCTTAATGCTATGTTTTTAAAGGACTATAATATATGGAGGTAATTTTAATATGACTAACACTAAAAAAACTTTCTTTGCTCCGGCTTTATTGGCTGCATCCGCTCTTTTACTGGCTGCCTGCGGTGAAGAAACCGATAGCACTTCTGAAGAAGCGACTGCTTGGGATGAAATACAGGAAGAAGGCACGTTGACTGTGGCAACATCCGGCACATTATTGGCGACATCTTTCCGCGACGAGGAATCCGATGAACTTACTGGTTTTGAAGTCGAAGTTGCCCGCGAAGTGGCAGAGCGCCTTGAGCTCGAAATCGAATTCAAGGAAATGGGCTTTGACGAAATGTTATCAAGCGTCCAGACCGGCCAGGTTGATATTGCGGCCAACGACATTGAAATTACAGAAGACCGTGCTGAAGAATTCATCTTCTCTACGCCGATCAAACATTCTTACGGAACAGCTGTTGTCCGTAAAGATGATTTATCCGGAATTTCCACACTTGAAGACCTGGAAGGCAAAAAAGCGGCTGGCGCTTCCACTTCCATTTACATGGAGATTGCACGCAGCTACGGCGCTGAAGAAGTCACTTATGATAATGCATCCAATGAAGTTTATCTGCGCGATGTATCCATCGGACGCACTGACGTTATCCTGAATGATTACTACCTATCAACTTTCGGTGTAGCAGCGTTTCCTGAAATGAACATCACCATTCACCCGGACATTAAATACGCTCCATCTGAAGTCGGTCTTGTTATGAATGAAGACAACGAAGAGTTGGCTGAAAACGTCAACCGAGTTCTGGAAGAAATGCTTGAAGACGGCACCATCACTGAAATTTCCGAAGAATTCTTCGGCGGTGCAGACGTATC
>CAZGMW010000011.1:0-10024 GCA_964526895.1 uncultured Planococcus sp.
CCGAGTTAGCTCAGCGCAAGCCCCCAGGAAAGCGAAGCTGTTTTGCGTAATATCGATTTTCACTATTTCTTTTTTAGACTCTCATATAAAAGCATTAATCAGTGTCAAAGTATTCGTTCGTCAAATCGCCATTGACCCCAATGCCGGCAGCACTGCCTTCGCCTGCCGCGATGATCAATTGGGACGGCACAATTTGGGAGACATCGCCTGCTGCATAGACGTTCCAAACATTTGTCCGTCCGTAATCATCAGTTGAAATTCCACCGTGATCATTTATTTTGCAGCCAAGTTCTTTGCCAAAAGGAGTAGTGTGGCTCCACTCCGGCGTGGTAAATCCTCCCGCTCGGTCTATGAGCGTGCCGTCTTCAAGCCTAACGCTACGTAATTGTCCGTTTTCTCCTTCGAGGCCATCGATTATCTCTTCGCGAACTGTAATACCTTTCGCTTGCAGCTTTGCTTTTTCATCCTCTTCCAACCTGCCGACGCCGTTTGTGAAAACGACCAGGTCCTTACTCCAGTTATATACTTTCTTGGCAAGATCAAAAACCATTTTATCGGCGATGATTGCCAATGGCTGATTTTGAATTTCCCATCCATCGCAATAAGGACAACTGTACAAGCTGGTGCCGTAAAATTTTTCGATGTCCGGTATATTCGGCAACTTTTCCTTTACTCCTGTTGCCAGGATGATCTTTACGCTATGGAAAGTGTTTCCATCCGCAGTTTCCAACTGGTAATGGGTTTCAGTGATGCGCTCGATGCTGACAACTCTCTTTTTCTTAAGTTGTACACAATCGTATTTCTCCACGTCTTCGCGTCCAAGCTTTTTTAATTCCGACGGCTGAATGCCATCCCGGGTAAGAAAGCCATGCGCTTCCCATGTCACCAGGTTCCGCCCATGGTCATCGTCAAACAGCAATGTATTTCTTTTGGAACGGCCAAGCACCAGTGCGGCACTTAAACCCGCTGGCCCTCCACCTATAATGGCGCAATCATATATCAAGTTGTCCACCTCTTCCATTTATACTTTCCACGTGGTTTTTCCCTTATTTTCCAACCCATAAACTCACTTTATAAATATCAAAAACCGACTCCTGCAGAAACAGGAATCGGTTTTCGCTTAATTTAATGGATTTAAAATCTTCGTTAATGTATCGATGAAAAATTCATTCTCTTCATCAGTGCCTATCGTGACCCGGATATACTCCGGCAAGCCCCATGTCTTGCCGTAGCGCACAATAATACCTTTTGCCATCAGCTGCTGATAGACGTCTTCCCCGTTTGACCCAACTTGAACCAGGATAAAATTAGCTGTGGTTTCAGTGTAGGCCAATCCCAGTTTTTCAAAATTTTTATATAAGAAGTTCCGTCCTTTCTTATTGGCATTGAATGAAGCATTGACGTGCTCAGTGTCAGTGATTGCAGCCGATGCTGCAATTTGAGCCAGCGTATTGACGTTGAAAGGCTCTTTCACTTTCAGAATGGATTTGATGATTTCTTCTGATGCGACGCCGAATCCTACACGCACACCTGCAATGCCATAAATTTTAGAGAAAGTCTGAAGGGCGATCAGCGGGTGGCCTCCGTTGACGAATTCAAGTCCGTCGGTGTAGTCTTCTTCATCAGCAAATTGGCTGTAGGCTCCGTCGAACACCACCAGTATGTCTTTCAGCTCCGCCAATAAATGCTCCATCTGTTTCTTTGTGATATAAGTTCCTGTCGGGTTATTCGGAGAACAGATATAGATGATTTTTGTTTTGTCGGTCACTGCTTCGAGAAGTTTATCCACATTGTATTGAAAACCTTCATCAAAAGGCACTTGTTTTACGACAGCACCCATAATATGCGCTCCGAAATCGTATTCGCTGAACGACGGAGACGGCACGATAATTTCGTCTCCCTGTTCAAGGAATGCTTCAGAAATAAGCGTGATCAATTCATCTGCACCATTTGTCGTGATGACCTGTTGCTTGTCAACGCCATATTGATCGGCAATCGCCTGTCTCAAAACGCTCGCATCGGCATCAGGATAACGGTTTAAGTCTGCCAGGCTTTCCTGAATTGCTTTGACTGCCATAGGTGAAGGCCCCAGCGGATTTTCGTTTGATGCCATTTTGATGACACGGTCAAGACCGAGTTCTTTCTGCACTTCCCATATCGGTTTTCCCGGTGAATAGGGTTGAATAATATCAAGAGTTTTACGGGTTTTGATATTGCTGCTGTTGGACATTCGGATTCCCCCATGAAAGTTATTATTATTGAAAGAAATAATTAATTAATCATACCATCTTTCGGCCTCTTCGATAATACTGCAATATTTGTAAGCTTCCCACAATTATGGTTTACTTTAACGAGAACCATTCGAAGAGGAGAATTGCACGATGAAAAAGATAAAATTACTGGCTTTTGCTTTGTCTCTGCTTCTATTGCTTGGCGCCTGTTCAGATGAAGATAACGCAGAAAGCACTAAAGAACCTGCGGTGCCCGCTGAATCAGAAGCAGCGGCTGAACCTGCTGTCGACGCGTCTGAAACCGATCTCGATTTGCCTGCTGACGGTGAGGTCGTTGTCGTAGTGAACGGTGAAGAAATCAAAGGCACAGTCTATAATAGCGTTGCCCGCCAATTGGAAAGTTCTCTTGTCGCACAAGGTAAAAAAGCGGACGATCCAGAAGTCGAAGCGCAAGTGAAAGAGCAAGCCCTTAATGTCATAGTAGGAAACATATTGATTCTTCAGGATGCCATCGAAAAAGGTCATAAGGTAGATGAAGAAGTTCTTGAACAGCGTTTTGAAGACCTTAAAAACCAATTCGAAAATGAAGAACAGATGATTATTGCCCTTGAAAGAACGGGCTTTACATTGGATGATATGAAACAGCAACTGCGGGACCAGTTGATTTATGAAAGCTACCTCGCACAAGAAATTGAAGGCGCTGAAGTGACAGAGGAAGAACTTCAAGAGACCTATCAGGGGTACCTCGATTCCGCTGAAGGAGAAACACCGGAATTCGAAGAAATGAAACCGATGATTCTTCAGTCCCTGGAAGAACGAAATGAAAAACAAGCTGTATACGATCGCATTGAAGAATTGCGGGAAGCGGCTGAAATTGAAGTGAAAATTTGAAAAGCGGCAGCTAGAGATGGCCCACGATTTTCAGGGCCATTTCTTGCGACGAAGCAGCGCAGCGATGCAACGCACTTTCATGTCTCGAACGTTGGAGTCTGGACTTAGAAAAGCGACAGCGCCCGTTCAACCGGGTACTTTAGGAGAAGAACTTTTTAATTTTAAAAGTCTCTTTCCAAATAAGAAAACCTCCAACCCGTTATGGTTGGAGGTTTTTTCTTACAATGACAATTTGTCGCGGCAATATGCCTGCACTTCTGCTTCTTCGTCATCCTCGAGTGCGAATTCCATCGCTTTGCCCGTTTGCTTATCCATGAAGTTGTAGTGCGCGATGCGAGCTCCATTTTCATCAGCCGCCATAATAACACGCAGATCCAGGCCGGCTTCTGTGTAAAGTTCGTCATCTTCCTCCACTTCGACAGTCAAAAGGAATTCATAGCGATCACTTTCCATTATGCCAGTTGGATCATTGATCTTGTGAAATGTAAAATCTGTAATTTCCATATGGTCCACCTCCGTCTTACTTCTATTCTAGCTTGTTCTTCTTCTTATTAACAGCTTTAAAGGAAAAAGCTACTTTCGCGACAGATTTACTTTCACTTTACATTGTTTATAGATTAAAAAACCGGGAATAATAATAAAATAATGATAAAAAGAGGAGTGGCTATTCAATGGATGTTTTAGTAATTGGAGCAAATGGACAAGTAGGCAGAAATATAGTGAAAGAACTGTCAGCAAAAAACCACAATGCAGTTGCAATGGTTCGGAAAGAAGAACAAAAAGCGAAGATGGAGGAACTTGGAGCTTCCAAAGTCGTATTGGCTGACCTCGAGGAAGACTTCAGCAATGCTTTTGACAACGTGGATGCAGTAATTTTCGCTGCAGGTTCAGGCCCGAAAACTGGCCCAGACAAAACGTTGACCATCGATTTATGGGGTTCAGTAAAAGCTGCTAAATATGCAGAAGAAAAAGGCGTTAAGCGTTTTGTGCAGCTTGGTTCTGTCGGTTCCGACAATCCGGATGCCGGCGGTGAAGAGATGAAACCTTATCTCGTTGCAAAACGCAGCGCAGATGAAATTTTACAGGCAACGAACCTTGACTATACCATCGTTCGTCCAGGACCTTTATCGGATGAAGAGAAAACCGGAAAAGTTGAAGTGTCTGCAGAAGGATTTAATTCATTCGAAGGACGTTCCATCCCCCGTGCCGACGTTGCCAATGTTTTGGTCGAAGTATTGGAGCGCAAAAACACGTACGGCAAGGTATTCGAAGTTCTCCAAGGCGAAGAAAAAGCAGAAAATCAATTGGGTAACATTTAAATATATCAACCTGAGAGCGGATGGATTTCCGCTCTCTTTTGTGTTAAAATGAGCATTACGATAATAGAGGACGTGATAAGTATGATTAATATTCAACCACCAAAAGCGGATGTGACAATTACACAGCGCAAACAGGAAATTACAGGCGACGAAGCAGTGATCAAGCCATTATACGGTTTTGTTGACCTTCATGAAATTCCGCGCGATAAAGGCGGCATCATCCAGTTCTTCAACCACAGCGGCGAATTGCTGTTTGTCGGCAAAGCCCGTAAATTGCGCCAGCGCGTGAAAAAGCATTTCGAAGACAATGTCTCGCCACTTAAGAACCACCGTGACGAAGTTCACCGCATCACTGTATCCATTGTGGAAGATCCGATGGAACGTGAAATCTACGAAACTTACCTGATCAACACAGAAAAAGCGAAATACAATGTGGATAAAGTCTTTTATCAGGAATAATTAAGAAAAACGGGCACCCACTGGGTGTCCGTTTTTTTCATATTCCAAAATTCTATTATAATTACTCAACCAGCCGCTTTTCGAAATAATGCTGGCTGTGGCCAGCTGGATGATCTTCTATTACTCCGAATTCCTTGAATCCCTGTTTGCGGTAAAAGCCGGGAGCCTGAAAACTGAAGGTGTCCACTATCATTACCCTGCACTTCAATTCACGGGCATGCTGCTCCATTTCAGCCATCAACTGCGCTGCGACTCCATTCCCCTGCTGAGCCGGGTCGACCCACAGAAAATCAATGTGCATATGCTGCCAAAAATAACTGCCGGTAATCCCTCCGATAATCTCTTCTTCATCATTCCTTGCTATGAAACTGGTATTGCCGTACGGACTTTCCCATTGTTCCGGCAAACTCTTTTTATTGTGTTCAATCACTTTCTGCCGGATAAAATCCCGATCTTCCTGAACTTCCTGATGCGTGATTTTCATATCCTGATTCTCCCCACTTCCATTTCTTCATGTACACATAACAATCTTCTCATTTTCTATGTTTTAATTCACTCCCAAAACGGGAATAAGCATAATACCAACTAGAAATTTTGGAGGAACTTATATGTCAGCAACCACAAAATCCACACCATCAGCCAGGTGCAAAAGTGAATACGATTCTTTACGCAGGGTTTTATTATGCCCGCCGGAATATATGGAAATAAAAGACGTCATCAATGACGTTCAGAAAAGTTACCAGGAAGAGAATATCAATACTGAAAAAGCCATGGAGCAACACAAACAATTTCTCCAGGCATTGCAGCGTGAAGGAGTAGAAACGGATCTATTGAGTCCTTCGGAAGCTTTTCCGGAGCAAGTTTTCACCCGCGATATTGGATTTACAGTCGGCGACACCGTTTATATCGCCGAGATGGCTTCAAAAATTCGCCAGGGTGAAGAAGGTGTTCTGCAAAAATGGCTGAATACCAATGAATTTCAGGCACAAAACCTGAACGGTAACCGTGTGGAAGGCGGCGATGTTCTTATTGACCGCGATACAATTTTCGTTGGAATCAGCAGTCGCACCAGCAAGAATTCCATTGATGAATTACAAAAGAAACTTCCCGAATTTAAAGTAATTCCAGTTTCATTTGATGAAAAATATCTTCATCTGGACTGTGTCTTCAATATTCTGTCACCCAATGAAGCTTTGATCTTTGAAGATGCACTTGATAAAGAAACGATTGACATGCTTTCTGAGCGCTACACGCTCCTGCCTGTCGATGCGGATGAGCAATTTGCCCTCGGCACCAATGTTCTTTCAATCGGCAGCCGGCGGGTGTTCAGCCAACCTCAGAATATTAAAGTAAATGCATTGCTTAAAGCGAACGATTTTCGTGTCATTGAAGTGGATTTTTCTGAAATCATCAAGTCCGGCGGCGCCTTCCGCTGCTGCACTCTCCCGCTCGTCCGGGAAGAATGAACGTGAAAAAGCACAAGCGCTAAGCTTGTGCTTTTTCGTGTTCTCATAACTAGCACAAAACTACATAAATCTAATGATTCTGTCATTTCTTGTAAAGTTGCGGTATAACATATAGATAAGACTATATAAAATTATTAAAAGGAGGACTTTATAATGAGCATTAAGAAAAATTCGATTCCAGCGTTTTTTCTCCTTCCCCTACTCACTTTGGCAGGCTGTGCCGGAGAAAGTCCCGACAACAGTTCCGAAACAGAAAGTGGATCAGAAGACCGCACACAAATCAGCTTTATTCACTGGCGCGGAGAAGACAAAGAAGTATTTGACGATATCATCGCCCAATTTGAAGAAGAGCATCCAGAAATCGGTGTCGAGATGAACATCTATCCATCCGAACAATATCAGGCTACGGGTCAACGCATGCTGACAGACGGCTCAACCGGCGATGTCTTCACATCATTTCCAGGAGCGCAGTTCGAAGCGATCGCAAACGCCGGTTTTTTTGAAGATCTCAGTGGAGAAGATTTCGTCGGAAACTTTGATGAAAACCTGATCAATGTGGGTGAGAAGGATGGACAGCAACTTGCGTTACCTTACCAATTAGTGTTCAATATGCCTGTTTACAATAAAGGGATGTTCGATGAGCTCGGTTTGGAAGTACCTAAAAGTTGGACCGAATTCCAGGAGATGGCCGACACCTTACTTGAAAATGACATCACTCCAATCGCTTTCCCCGGTGCTGATATCGGTCCCAACCAGTTCATGAACAGCATGATGATGAATAACGCACCTGATGAAGATGTTTTCCAAAAATTACAGAACGGTGAAGAATCCCTTACAAATGAATGGTGGGTGCAAACCCTGGAAGATTTCCAGCTACTTGAGCAAAAAGGCTACATCCAGCCCGATGCGCTCGGTACAAGCCAGGACTCTGCCATGGCGATGGTAGCAAGCGGGGAAGCCGCTATGCTCGCAACCGGCTCCTATCATATGGCTTCATTGCTCGATTTAAATCCTGATCTTGAGCTTGATCTGATGGCCCCGATCACCGTAGAAGAAAGCGAAGCACAGTATGAAGGCATTAATACCGCCACATTCATGCTGGGGGTCAACAGCAAATCCGAAAAGAAAGAAGAAGCGAAAGAATTCATCCGATTCCTGAGCAGACCTGAAATCGCTTCGCAATATGCCAATGAAACCGGCCAGCACTTAACGGTTAACGGCGTAGAATACGAATCCGAAGTTCTGCAGGACACCGCTTATTGGATTGATGAAAGAAAAACACGGTTCCAGCCCCGGTTCCTTATCACAAATGCCCAAATTGAAGCAGCAGTCCTGAGTTCAATCGAAAACGTCCTTGGAGGCGCTGATCCAATGGAAGCGGCAGAGGAAGCACAACAAATTGTAGAAGAAAACCTGGAATAACTAAGTAATGAAGATTTCAAAGACGATTTATCTATTCTTTTTACCGGGGCTATTTCTCTACAGCATCTTTTTCCTGTATCCCACTGCCAGTGCTCTGTTCTATTCCTTTACCGACTGGGATGGCCTAAGTGATGCCTACCAATTTGTCGGACTGGGCAATTATGAACGGGCATTGACCGGTGATACGATTTTTCGGAAGACGGTCGGCAATAACCTGAAGTTCATGCTCATGGTTGTAATTTTTCAAACGCTTACTGCTCTCGCCTTTGCCATGATCGTTTTGAAAAATACAAAAGCCAATGTATTCCTGCGGGCACTGTATTTCTTCCCGACTATTCTTTCTTCCGTTTCTGTCGCTTTCATCTGGTCATTTATCTATGACCCGTCCCTTGGAATCCTAAATCAGATTTTGGAATTGCTGGGCCTCGACTTTCTTCAGCAGAACTGGCTCGGCAATTCTGATATTGCCATCTATTCATTGGCGATCACTCAAATCTGGTTTCATGCCGGACAGATGCTGATTATTTTCGTCGCCGGCCTGCAGGCGATTCCCGAGGATTTGTACGAAGTGGCGAAAATTGAAGGAGCAGGCAAATGGCAGACGTTCCGCAGTGTTACCTGGCCGTTGCTGGCCCCTTCTGCCACCATCGTGATCGCCTATACCACCATCCAGTCGTTCAAAGCATTCGATCTGGTGTTTGCGATGACTGGCGGAGGCCCCAACAACTCAACTGAAATCATCGCAACGTACATTTTCGATGTTGCGTTCAGAAGTTATAATTTCGGATACGCCAGCTCGATTTCGGTTCTTTTCATGATCATCATCGCAATAATCACATTTCTGCAGTTCAAAGCTTTGCGCTCTGACCGCATCTCTTATTAGAGGGAGGAGATTTTTTGTTATTTCGAAAGTTTTCGCTGGCAGTTTATGCTTTATTGATCCTGATCCCCCTGCTGATGGTCGTCCTTACTTCTGTTAAAACCTTACAGGAAACTTTCAGAGATCCTCTGGGGTTGCCGGATGACGGTTTCCAGTGGAGCAATTACAGTGCCATTTTCCAGGAACAGACCATGGCTGGCTATTTTATGAACAGCACCATTGTCACTTTGTTTTCAGTTGTTCTGACTTTGTTTTTCGCTTCGATGATTGCTTTCGGCATCAGCCGTTTGAATAATTGGGCCGGCAATATCCTGTTCGCCTTGTTTACGCTCGGTATGATGGTGCCAGCGCAGGTTAATATGGTTCCACTCTATTCACTGATGCTGGATTTGAATCTGACAAACAGTCTGCTGGGCCTGATTCTAGTCAATATTGCAGTCACGCTGCCGATCGCTGTCTTTATCCTGACCGGCTTTATGAAAACACTGCCGAAAGAATTATTTGAAGCTTCTACCATAGACGGAGCCGGAAACTGGCAGATCTATACGAAATTGGCTTTGCCGCTCTCTTTGCCTTCTTTGTCCGCTACAGCGATTTTTCTTTTTGTGATGCATTGGAATGATTTGCTGTATCCGCTGCTGTTCATCACGGATAATGCCTACAAGACTTTGCCGCTGGCATTGCTCGATTTCCAGGGCCAGTATTCAACGAACTATCCAATGCTGTTCACCGGAGTAATCATTGCCTCCGCTCCGATGGTCATTGCGTATATTTTCCTGCAGCGCTTCTTTGTGGCTGGTATGACGGCTGGTGCATTGAAAGGATAAGTTTAGACTACCCAAAAAACTGATGGCTTGCCCTTTCCGGGGTAAGCCATCAGTTTTTAGGTTTATTGCCATAACATCGGTTTGTCTACCATAAACCAGAGCATCAGCAGGAGCAGACTTATGTAAATCCATAACGATCGTTTCAGTTTTTCAGCCAATACAGCTTGCTGCGCTTCTGGTTCGTTGAATTTTTTTAACACTGGGGAAAACGCCCGTGCCAGGAAGAACACTGAAGAAAACATCACAGCGAGTGTCATCAGGATCCAGGGAGCATCCCACGGCCAAGGCCCTTGCCAAATCAATAAAACACCAGTAGCCACCAAAAAGTGTCCGGCATGCATCACCAGCCGGGTAACGGATTTGAATGTGGCAAGCAGCGCGGCCAATGATTGGGGGTCTGCGCTCTTAATGCGCTTAATCATCGGCACCAGCACAAAAAATGGTCCGATCGATAAGGCAGCGCTTATTATATGGATATATAAAATCAATGTATACATCTTTCAACCTTCCGCCTTCCCTAAGCTCTAAC
>CAZGMW010000011.1:10124-14882 GCA_964526895.1 uncultured Planococcus sp.
ATATATAAAATCAATGTATACATCTTTCAACCTTCCGCCTTCCCTAAGCTCTAACCCCATTGTCCATGATACAGAAAAAGGATTCAAGGACCCTTAAGGCGAATAAAGAATTGGAGAGATTGAGATAAAATTTCCCTGCATTTAAAAATATTGAAGGAGGCCCAATCCATGTTTATCCACCAGCCATTTGATAAGTTCCTTGAGATGGAATACGAAAGAACAACCGAAAACAGCGTGAAGGTGACATTGCCCATCAAAGAGTTGTATATCGACAGCTCAGGACTTATTCATGGAGGCATTATTTCCACACTTGCTGAAGTCGCTTTATGCAATACGGTCGCTCCTGATGAACATGGTCGGCAGCAGGCAGTGACTGTCGACTTGAATGTAACATTCCTGAAAAGCAGTAAATCAACTGTATTGACGGCCCGGGCGTTTGCCGTAAAAGAAGGTCGCAATCTGGTGCATGCCGACTGCCTGATCTATGATGATGAAGATCATGTCATTACAAAAGCAAAAGCCGTTCTTTTCAATAAATGATCCAAGTCTTCAGGACGAAAAAAAGACCACTTCCGAGTGGCCTTTTGTGTTCCATATGAACCTTAACTAGAATGTTTATTCCGCAAAGAAATGGCGGCCAATCTGGGTAAGGACTGTTCTTGAGAATATCCATTCGTCGCTGACCCCTGCCGGATTGTAATAGAACACGGCCCCCATGGTCGGATCGACGCCGTCTATCGCTTCTTTAACCGCATCATAAGCGCTTCTGGTTGGAGTCAACAGATACTGATCATCGATTACCGCTGTAAAAGCATTGCGTTGAAAAATAACTTCTTCCGTACTGTCCGGAAAGTCAGGTGATTCAATGCGGTTCAGTATCACCGCTGCCACGCCTACTTTACCGATAAAGCTTTCACCCCGAGCTTCCCCGTGAACAATCTTCGCCATCATTTCGACGTTTTCCAATTTCATTTGAGTCAATGGCCCGACAATGCCTGTTGGCGGCAAGCCATAATCCTCCTGAAATCTTGTGACCGCATTACTGGTGATGAAATTAAAATAGCCCGTTACATCTTCATCGTAATAACCCATCCGCGCCAATTGCTCACGAATTTCTTCCCCATTCTCCACTCCAGGACCGGAAATTCTGTGCTGAGCCGCTTGCGCTTCCGCGAAGGGCAGGCACAAAAAAACAACGGCCATGACCGCTCCACCTAATATATTTTGATTTAGAATTTTCATAATTCCTCTCCATTCTGAAAAACTTTCCTGCTCGTGTATATGCATACGGATAGTTTTGCCTTACATAATAGAAATTCCCTATGAAAAAAGATCTAAACATTTTATTTTTAATTCAAAGTAATTCTTATTACCCTGTTGAAAGGAATTCTTCTCTAAAATCCAGCTTTTTACTTCAAAATGTAATGCAATTGGGCAAACTGACCATATCTTTTAATTTCTTTCAGTTTGTATTCAGTCATAAGGTGTGATTTCTTAAATAAGGGAATCCCACTGCCGATAACCACAGGAGCAATGGAAATGATAAACTCATCAATTAGTCCCGCTTCCATGAAACCGGCCAACAGTTCAGAACCGCCAATCACCCATATATTTTTGCCTGGAACATTTTTAAGCTTATCTGCAAAAACCGGAATCTCCATGTTCACAAATTCAATATCGCCTGATGATTCGCCTGGTTGTGCTGAACGCGAATAAACATAAGATTTGATCCCTTCGTAAGGATACACACCCTTCTCTATTTCCATCACCCAGTCATATGTTCTTCTTCCCATGATGACTGTATCAATCGTCTCCATAAACTCCGCATAACCGGCATCTCCTTCGCCGTCAACTTTGAATAGCCAGGCAAGAGAATCATCTTCTGTTGCTATATAGCCATCCAAGCTCTCCGCAATATAGCAAACAATTTTTCGTTCTTCTGCCATCTTTCGCACCTCCTGTTTTTTTGGAAGCCCATCATTTCGCACTCAGTTTGTGACCAATTATATATTTTTTGCTTACTTGCTGCCGGGTTCTTTAAGTTGTCGATGGGTCTGAGGAAAACCATTAGCCTGCCATTCTGAACGGTAAGCAGAATCCAATTGAGTCAGCCCTTTTTCAGCATCATCGTATTTGGCATTTACACTTTCTTCCCTGTCCACGGTTACACTGTTTCGCATGTCATTATCTTCATACACCCATACTTTTTTACCGTTCTTTTTTCTGATTTGGTTGAAAAGGATGATGCCGCCAGCAAATGCCGTTCCGGCAAAAACCATTTTATTTCTGTTTTTCTTTTTCACTATTATCCCTCCACTGTCCTTTGAACCTTATCCTATATATTTCCCCTGTTTCCTGTAATATTAACCACTCATAGCGTCCCATACCATTTAGACTTTGCAAGCATTGTTTGATACAGTAGGGTAAATTCAACTTTTGGAGGCTTATCCAATGAAAAAGGTTATTGTTTTATCTGATACCCATATACCCGCCAGAGCCAAGAGTCTTCCTAAAATTCTCTTACAGGCTTGTGAAGAGGCTGATTTGATTTTGCATGCCGGTGACTGGCAAAATCTTGATGTCTTTTTCGAGCTTTCTGCTTACGCCGAAACAATTGGAGTGGCGGGAAATGTAGATCCATGGGAAATAGTTGACCGTTTCGGTAAAAAGAAAACAGTGACAGTGGAAAATCTGAAAATAGGAATGGTCCATGGTGATGGAACAGGCAAAACTACAGAACAACGTGCATTCGATGCTTTCTCCGATGAAAAAGTCGATATCATTCTCTTTGGCCATTCCCATGTCCCGTTGAAAAAAGAAATAGACGGCGTCACCTTGTTTAATCCCGGCTCGCCTACTGACAAACGCCGGCAGCCGCAATATTCCTTCGGTGTTCTGGAAATCGGTGAAGAATGGAGCCTGCAACACATTTTCTTTGATAAAGAATAATAAATTCCTATAAAAAACCGGATCTCTTTTTGAGAGGTCCGGTTTTTTGTTAAGCTTTATAATTTACTAATTCATATTTATATTACCGTTTATATTTCTTACTCGTCAAAAGCCCATCTTCTTTATGAGCTTTGAGAAAACCTATGAACTCTTGGGGGTTTCCTCTCGAAATATAGGACATCCCTAAATGGCCGCCATCAGCCAGATGAATTACCATATTGACCGTGCCGCTCAATTCCGCTTCAACATTGCCTACTTCTTCCAGCGGTATTTCCATCGTATAAGGGTCCTCTGCAATTCCACCACTTTTAAAGATCAATGATTCTTCACTTGCGGCAAGCAGGCCTTTAAATCCATCCACACTATCAGAACGGCTGCTATGAAAAATGCCGAAAATCCAATGTTCAATCGAAGCGCTTGGCTTAGTTTCTCTTATCTCTTTAAGCATTTTGGCGGGATGTGCCATATCAACGCCTCCGCATTTTTTATTTTCCTATATTATACAATCAAAAAGGCCAATCCGATGTTTTATTTCTATTACAAATGTTTCATTATTACTTATACATGGTTCAATAATTTTGGATTCAGGGTATTGAAAAGAAAAATCTGTGCGGAGAGGTTGGTAATGCATATGCGCTTGGAACTGGAACTGCTCGAACAGACCGATACCTCCATTTTTTTCATCTGGACGAACACCGGCGGAACCTGCCGAATTGAACGAGACGGAAAAACGATATATAAAGGAGTTGAAAACTCTTTTAAAGACGAAGGGCTGACCCCCGGCGAATTGTATATTTATACAATTGAAAGATTGGATCTTGACGGAAAAGCCATCGACCGGATCAAGCTGCAAACCGGAACCGAAAATCATCTGGATGATTTTATTAATCGGCTGCAGCAAATTACAGTCAGCACAATTGTTTCAGATTCAAAGATTGCAATCGCGTGGGGTGCCATTGAGGGAATTACCAGCTTTAATATTTATAGAGATGGTGAATTACTGACGACAACCGACAAGAATCAATATACTGATTTTAAAGCGGATAAAAACTCGGCATACACTTATTGGGTACAAGGGAAACGGCCACTTGAAAAATCCGAAGAAACGAAGAAACACAGAAAATCAATATTCGCCACTGCTTTTGGCATCGTCAATTTCCGGTCTTCACAAGAAAAAGCCGCAATGGAAGAATTTTGGATCACTAAACGGGTAGCCAGCAAAGAACAGCTTCTTGCAGAGCAGCCGGCCCAAAAAGATGCAATCGATCAACCGGAATGGCAATTTCGGTATTTGACGTTTCTCGCCGAAGAATTCATGCCGAACCCGAGTCCGCTGTCTTTGAATCGCTTTTTCAAAGGGGATGCGCGGAGTTTCGATCCCGTCTCCAAAGAATACAGAACACGAGTAGATCTGCAGGTGCGTTTCACTGATGATGGAGCTTTCATTGATTGTGACAAAGATGTCGGGACGACCATTGCATACAATTGGCGCAAAAAATTCCGGAAAGCAGACGTGGCTTCTTCCGACGGCATTGAATTGAAAGATGTGAAAGAAGACCATCACAAAGTGGCAATCGACTTGAAACATTCTGTCGGCAATCCATTAGTGGCTTCCCCTAATATCGACTATCAGATTGCCGCAAGCTTTTATAGAGTCGGCATCTACGATATCACCGGAATCCATGACCAGGCCCCCAACCATGAAGTTTACTTGAAAAGCGGACGCGATGCTGAATGGGGACAAATCCACGAAGCCGAAGACAAAGGCCTATCCTGGATGGCCGCCCCCATTGCCAGCCAGTATTGGCG
>CAZGMW010000012.1:0-14030 GCA_964526895.1 uncultured Planococcus sp.
ACCTCTCGACCACCACTTGTTTCCTGTTCTCCATCCAAAGGTCATCCCTATTCAAACTATAATCCACATGCCAACTCTCTAATTCTCTGTTCTATCTAACCTCGAGCTTTCAAAACAGGCAACCATCCCGATATCTCCACCGTCTTATATGATTGACAGTAAAGGAGCGTTTATCTGATGAAAAAGAAAATCCACCTGGCAATCCTGCTTTTCATTTCCATCTATTTTCTCGCAAGGCTTGCTATGCTATTCATGACGGCCGATATGAATCACCTTTTTATCTTTAAGGGCAACGAGCTCGATTTACTGCTGCCTAATGCCGACATTATATTGACCGTGCTATTCTTTCTCAGTTTATATCATTTTTTCAAAATTAATCGACCCATGAAATACATATCAATTGCTCTTATGATTTTCTTTATTCCATTTACGATTCTTGCGTCCTTTTTGTACACAGTTCTGAATACCAACGACGAACACAGCAGACATCATTTCAATTCTGCCGATGACAATACAGAATTCCTGGTTGTCATCGGGCACATGAAAGGCCTTCATCCGGATTACGGTGACCCACGGGACATCTATCTGTATGAAAAAACAGCGCCTTTCCTATACGAAAAAATTGGGCAGGCTCGAATTGGGTTAGACGCTGATGATTTGAAGACCCTTTCTGATATGAAGGTGGATGCTGAAGCGCTTTCAGTCGCAATCAATGAAAGAAGCATCCTTCTCCAGAAGAATGAATGAGGCCGAGCCCGCAGGAATTCATCTATAATTCCATCAGAAGTCCATAGCCAATGAGCGTGCTCGGTGCAAAATTTACAATCAGCGAAAAAACTCTTATCGCCCATTTTTCTCTGCTGAACATGGAAACGATGCTTAGTGGGATTGCGAATACGGAAGCCAGAAAGATGAGTGCTGCCAACCAGCTTAAAGAAAGCATAAACGTGAAAGGCAAAAGAAAAACCACAGAGAGTGCTATGTAAAATGAAATTTTTGTAAACAGTTTCAGTTCTTCTCTCTTCATACACCGTCCCCCATTTCAATAACATCTTTGGTTAAGATCGTTTCTACTGAAGGATTCGACTCGCCGTTCACCCCATCGCATCACCTTTAAAGCTTTAAACGTCTGCTTTTTATTTATGTAAGAAAGAAAATTTGCCGACTAAAACGTTATATCTGTCCGTAAGTTCTTTTCCTTACTCGACTTCTTTCAATTTCTTCTCAATCACAACAACACGGTCATTCAGTTCATCGATGCGTTTCTGCAGCATTGCCGCATTTTGTTTTTCCATCCCCACCCGCTCATTCGCTCTTTTTTTATCGCGCTTGAAAGATTGGTAGATAAAATAGATGAGGACGGTCGGTATTCCCAGTATAAGGACGGTCGCGACAATATCCCCGAAATTTAAATAGAATGGATCACTCATATTGCATTTCTCCTTTAGTTTTATTGCCCTAACTCCAAGAAAAACTCTCTTGCTTCTTCCGGCATGTCCTCGACATCGAGAACTTTTAATTTTCGGTTCCGGGCGATGTCATGATTACATAGGTCTGCTGGTCATATTCAAAGAGTGTCACTTGTTTTATAGTATTCGGAATATTTTCTTGAATAAAGTCGAATTCTTCTTGCGTGAAATTATTTTCGTATCCTTCCAATACCTGCTTTTGTGCTTCTTTGAAATCGTCAGCAAAATGTAATTCCTGATACAGTTCAAGCGAGTTTTTGGGCGTCAAAAAATAAATATAGTAAATCATGCCGCCGAGAATTATTGCCATCAAAAGATAAAAAGCAATATAGTCTTTTGCTGTCTTTCTCTTTGCAATCTCCACTTAGTCTCTTCCACTCTTCTTTAACGAGTTAATGCACCTGTAAAAGAAGTTAATAAATCCCAACTAGTCTTCTATAGTATAACAATGATATTCAAGTTTTCTTATAATTTTTCATGTTCTTCCTACATATTTTATTTGAAATAAAAAGGAAAGACTCGATTTTTGGGCCCTTCCTTCCGTTAATTAGTAAACTGACTTTTCTTTTCCTGCCGCAAAATACAAAACCACTGACAGCAGCAACGCGCTTATCGGGAAAATCGTCATTATCCTTCCTGCATCCACGACTTCACCAGAAAAGACCAGCACCAGATGAACCAATACGAATAATATGGAAAACAATAAAGCACTAATAATCAAAGCTCTTTTATGATCATCGTTATTTTTTCCAACCACAGCTATCACTGCAAATGGCAAAGCACATAATAAAGCCAATAACCCATAATTTAAATTCATTAATCCTCCTTCAAACAAATATCCACCCAACAGCAAATTGAATAATGCTGCTGTTCCATAAATAAGTATAAATACTCCTGCCACACTCCACGCAACCAACGCACCTTTAGATTTCAACATCATTGCCACCCTTTCTCTCACGATCCGTCTCATAAAAGCTTTCTGCGCATCAAACAATGAAAGATCACACTCGTCCCCGCTGAAATCAGAATAGTTTTCAGCACGGCTCGCTTTCTCGCGCGCTTGACTAACAAGCTGAACTGTTCATTTTTCGATTGAACTCCCAATACTCTCCCCATGTCTTAGCCCCTTTCATCTTTAAAACGTTTGTCTGAGGGAAAGGTGAACAGATATGAAGATATTGAATTCGTATAGTTTTACTGAACGCCCATAAAAACTTTTAATCGCCCGCAAATCATTTTAATCGCTCATATTTTATTTTAATCGCCCACAAATTTATTTAACCGCCCGTATTTTTTTCTAATCGCCCATAAACTGGTTTTGAACTTCAAGAAGTCTCTAAGCCACCTTCTTAGCCCTTTCTTAAAGCTCCAAAAATCAAAAAAGAAGCTTTTCGCTGAGCGAAAAGCTTCCAATTAACTCAAAACCTTAATATTTATCAGTGGTTGCACCCAAAACAGCTGCCCGGATCATGGGAAGTTCGGAAAAAGCCAGCAATTCTTCCGGCGAACCGGTAACCACAACTCCCGAGACTTCCAATTCAGCAGCCGTAACCGGGGAAGAACTGTCTCCGCCGATAATGTTATAAATCCGGTCTGCCTCTTCTTGAAAATCTTCTTTTTCATCTCGCAGCCCTTCTATTTGCCGGATAAAACCTTCTGCTGACTCCATAGCATTTCGGTAATGTAAAAAGCCGTAAGCTTCATAACCATAAACCGGCTGCTGTTCTTCTTCCTGATCCGAACTATTAGAGATATCCACCCAATACCAATTTAACTGGCCCGAAAAAACCTCCTCCACTTCTTTTATTCCGTAAGGTGCGTCGAACGAAAACGCCATTTCCACGACTTTGTTGGCATCAATATCTTCCAGTAACCCCCGTTCATCCGGTACAAATCCATAATCGAGCTCCGGAGAGTAAAACTCCACTAGCCGCTCTCCCTGAAAATACATCACCATTCGGTCATCTTCAATAGTTCCACTCCCTGAATAAGAAGGAGTTTGCACCGGACGCGAAGAACCGAAAATAGTAAAGATCTTTTCCCGTGTTTCCCATGGAACCGGTACACCTGCTACATATTTTGTGGAAGAAGTTACGGCATGCGCTGAAAAAGGAGTGTAATCAAATAGAGTTCCTCCCATTTCCACATTCGCCCCTCGAATTGAACCAGTAGCATAATCATAATTATTTTCGTCTTCCATATTTTTATACATCAGAAACGTACCCAGCCACATTAAGCCAGTAAACAACAGAGCAGTTACAATCACCGAAACGAATATAGTACGGATCAACGATTTTCTCTGTGCTTTTTTCACCAAGTTTGAAAAGTCGCCATCTCCCGGAAATAAATCATTTTTATCATTCATACCCTTGCCTCCTGTACTCTTTCACGAATTCTTGGCGCGCCCGGTACAGAGTCGTTTTGACCGAGTCTTCCTTCATTTCATACAGCACGGCGATTTCACGGATCGCGAGCTCGAGGCTGTATTTTAATAATAAAATTTGCTGATGCTTCGGTTTTAACTTTTTCAACACACCATCGACATCTTCTCGTGTTTCGTTCTGCAGTACCGCTTGTTCGGGCGTAAATTCTTCGAATAATTGCTGGAAGTTGAATTTCAGATCTATCGTTTGTCTCCGCGACCGCTTGCGGTATAAGTCATAATAACCATTAACAGCAACACGAAATAACCAGCTTTCCACATTTCTATGGCTGATGGAATCTATGTAGAGGATGAATTTGTACGCGGTATCCTGAACGATATCTTCTGCATCTTCTTTTGAAGCCCCCATTTTCATCAGATAGGATTTTACAATTTGTAAGTGGTTGTATAATTTTTGGTCCATCATCGAATCGCTCATTCACCGGCCTCCCCCCTTATAAACGTTCTTCTCCAGGAAAGGTGAACAATAATATGTAATTTTTTTATTTCAAATAAAATAAAGAGCTCCTTTTTAAAAAAGCCGCACAAGAAGTTTCTTTCAACTTCTTGCACAGCTTATTAAATCTTCCCCTTATGTTTGTGCCATCTCCAAGTTCTTTTGAATATTCACCTGATGCGGGTAAGGAATTTCGATGCCATTTGCATCCAGCGCTTCTTTGATCGCTTTGCGCAATTGGCGTTCGACCGCCCATTGCTCGCCGTTTTTCGCTTTGGCAATAATCCGCAACGTAACATCGGACGCGCCAAATGCCTGAACACCGATGACATCCGGGCCTTCCACAATTGTTTCGTTTTCCAGCGTAACGTTCTCACATGCTGCCTGGATGACCGCCATCGCCTTGTCGATATCCGCATCATACGACACACCGATATCCACCAGCGCCTGCATGTTGCCGCGCGAATGATTGCTGACAGTAGTGATGTCGCGGTTCGGAATGTAATTCAGCGTTCCGTCAAAGCTGCGAATTTGCGTCGTCCGCAATCCGACTGCTTCGACAATGCCGTCGATGGTTCCGACTGTTACATAGTCATTGACGTCAATCTGTTTTTCCAGCAACAGGAAGAATCCCGTAACGACGTCGCTGACAAGACCTTGCGCTCCGAAGCCGATTGCCAGTCCGACGATGCCGGCACCGGCGATCAAGCTCGCAACGGACAAGCCGAATATACTGAAAATCGTAGCTACGAGAATAAAGATCAGGATGTAAGAAAAAACATTTTCCGATAATTTCTGCAGCGTCAAAGCACGGCCTTTCGTAACGTCACCCTTTTTCAGCAGTTTATCGAAAAATCGGCTGATCACTCCATTGCCAATCGCTTTTACGATAAAGAACGCGATTAAAATTCCGATTACTTGAGCTGCGATCAATCCTGCTTCAATCAACAGCCCTTCCCAGTCTATATCCTTATAATCAAACAAAAAACCATTCCTTTCTATTTCTGGATCTAAAGCCAGTGAAAGCTTTTTATCCAGCACTCACTTTATTTACATATTCCTTTATATCATAGAACAGCCCGAAATTTTAGTCTTGTCTTTTCAGGCCTTCATCAAATTAAAGTTCTGCGGCATTACAAAAGAAGGCGTCTCCGCAGGTCGGAGACGCCTTCCCTTATAACGACTTCCGCTGCACAAAAGCGGCTTGGTTCATCATTCAAATTTCACTTTCCGCTGGACGAACCACTGTTTAAACTCATTGCCAAGCCCGTCCGGCACATCCTGAATCGAACTGACATGGATCGGCTTCGCGCGGTTCGTAAAACCTAAGCTCCGAACGCCAAAAGCACGCTGCAGTTTGGACTGGCTCACTTCAATTTCCTGGATCCGTTCACGGCGGGTGATAAAGGTCGTCGTCGTGAAACCGCCCGTCCGGATCTGGATCGAATCTCCTTCCAGCGCATAACGCGTGAACAGGTAATCGAAAAGACGGCTGATGAAACTTAGGAGGAATAAAATGCCTGCAACCCATAAAAGCGATGGCTGGAAAAACCACAAAGCGACAGCCGCAGCAATCGTCATATAATAAGGCCGCAGCAGCTTCAGCCAAATCGTATTGCGCGGGAGACGCGTCAGATTGTCCTGCACCGTATACTGCGGAAGCAATTCACCCAACAAATTATAAGCCTCTTTTGTCTTCATGAATGGATACAGTGAGTTGGTCGCGAGCGCGTCGCCTATACTGAGGGCTTCCGCACTGATCAACTTAACTTCGACTATCCCCCAAATACGCTTCATAAACGGCTGTTCGATTTGAATCGCCTGGACTTTATTGCGCTGGATGGAAAACGTATGAACCTGCCCAACGCCCCTCGAAATATAAATGCGTTCACGGTCCGCTTCAATCCGGTAATTTCCGTAACGGACCGTGGTGATCACATAACCGATGACCGAAGAAATGAGCATGGCAACTATGAACAGTGGAGCGAGCAGCCATAGATGGTCTGAGAAATAAAGAACGGCGTTTTCCGCATCGTCTTCGAGCGAGAAAAATTCATCAATTTGAAAATACAATGTCAATAAAATCGGGAAGATGGCTAGGAAGCTCAACGATGTGAAGGCAGCGCGTAATGTATCTTTGTTTGTTGAACGGAAGTATTCCACACGTTGTGATTTCTCTGTCCGCACCGGCAATGAATCGACCGATTCTCCTTCTCCTGATTCAAACGCCGGCGTTTCTGCAGCCGTCCCTTTTTCGATCATCTCTATTATCGCATCCGCTTCCTGTCTTTTCAGAACCTGGAATCGCACCGATGCCTCGTCGTTGGACGTTCCCGTTTCAAGCGTCAAAGACGTTAACTTGAACCAATTATGTATGAAAGTAGTCGACGTCTTTTTGTTTTGGACACGGTCGAACGTGATGGTCCGTACTTTTTTAACAAAAATACCCTCACGTAAGGTGATGGATTTCTGGTCGAATTCGTAGGTATGAAGCCACCAGGATATGAAGATTTTTCCGATTGTGAATGCGGCTGCGACCAGGAACACTATTTTTGCCCAAAAAATCCACCCTGTCGTTACGTCAAAATTGAAGATGAACAGGAATAAGATAAAGAAAAAGCTATTGCGCAGGAATTCGAACAGCTCCACAAGCAGATAGGCCGGATGATAACGTTTGGTGTCTTGAGCATTATTCAAAAGAATCATCTTCCTTCACATTGGCATACGAAGCGATCAGCGAACGCAGCTTTAGCGCTTCTTCCTCCGGAATGGCCGGAATCTTATGGCTGGAAGCAGTCGTTCCGATATTCAGTGAATACAAGCCCGCTTTTCGCAAGAAAGGTCCCTGGTCAGTCGTGACATACTCGATTTTCGCCATCGGAATGATTTTATGTTCCACATTCCAGCGGCCGTGTTTCAGCTGGATGAAATTTTCATCCACTTCATAACGCCAAGTGCGTTGAATAAAAACGGGCTCTATCCAAATACTGAAAATTGCCGATAAAACCGTGATGCCAATCAGCACATATAGTGTGATGTTAATCCAGTTATACCAGTCCCAATAATGGCTGGCGGCAAGTAAAGCGACAAATCCCAATAGGAATGATCCATGTCCGATCGTATTCGTCATTCGCCAAATACTGATGATTTTCACCGAGATTTCTCTTTGTGGTTCTTTTAATGTATATTCCATCTTTTTCACCTCATGTTTAATACGGTTCGATACCAATTAAGTTTCGAAATTCGAGGGTACACCCAGAAATACTGTATACCTTTTATGCAACGTGCAACGGCAGGGAAATTGATATTCATGTTTTTAGTTCAACAAGATTTTATATGGCATTAATTATGGGAACGATCTGCGCCTTCTTTCTTTATTGCTCGGTGACAAATAATTCCCCTTTATGTTCTGCTGCATCTACCGAAATCGTTGCTCCGTTCTGCAGTTCTACCTCTACAGTTTCTCCGGTGTAGGTTTCGTCGATGAAGACGAATACATGGTCCTCAGTTTCAGCGGCTACAAAATTGCCATTTTGCGATTCCTGTAAATCATCCCAGCTATAGCCTGCCTGTGAATAGTTAAAGACAGCGATTGACGGATTGCCGTCTATCATCAGAGCAAAAACCGTCAGTTCACCATCGATCCATTCATCTTGTTTTGTGATTTCAACTTTTTCGCTGTCGAGTGAATAATCCTTAAGATAACTTAAATTAAGAGTCTTCCATAAGTCCTGCTGTGATGGAAAGTTCCCGTCTTCCCAGTAACCTGTCTGGATGACATCCCCGTTATCTTTCACTTGCAATGTAACGCCCATTTCCGGTGTTTCTTTGTCGTTGATGTCAAAGGTACCCACATAATATCCAGGTTCATACCGCTCCGGCCTTACTGTAAATTGCCGGTCCGGATAATTGCTGTCCAGATACTCGATGATCTGCTCGTACTTCGCGGCATGGGTATTTGCTTTTAAAGTTGGAAGGTAGAAATAATAGCCCATATAACCGCTTACCAATACAGCTGTTATCGCAATGACCCATTTTTTTCGCTTTCTGAATATGTACCAGACGGCCACGATTACAAGCAGCAATACTAATCCCAGCAGAAGGAAATCGATCAATTCACTTGGATTCACAGACGCCACCCCTTTGATTTCAATTTTATGTAAACAGAAGATATAATAAAACAACAATATTCTCGGCATCAGAAACATTTCTACTTCTTTTAAATAAATGAATGGATGGATGGATCCTATGAAAAAAAGATCGTTTCAAAAACCACTTATAATGATCACTTACCTCTTAGGAATAGTAATTAGCCTAAGCAGCTCGGTTTCACCTTTTGCAGGCAGTACAGGACTCAACACCCAAAAGATCGACAAGAACATCGAGAAACTGAAACAGTATTCCTGGTTCGTGAACTTGTATGAAGATGAAAGATATCGCCGCTCTTTCTTTGCCGATAAAAAAATCCGAACCTATCTGCAAAGTTCTTTCAGAGTGAATCACTTAATAAAGAATGACAAGGCTCAAAGGAGCTTTTCCTTGTTATTGGAAAAGCAGGCGCAGCTTCGTGAAAAAAGATGATATTCTTTTACCCAAAGTAAGTTCAACGCTCAGTCCGCGTCACTTTCAACAGAAATTTTTTCAGCAATCATAGTTACTAGTTCTCCTTCTTTGACCCAGACTCTTACCTTGTCTTGTTCTTGAATATCACTAAAGTTCGATCTTTTCCCATCTACTTCAGTTTCCTCATCTATGAAGATTTCATAAATTGGATATTCAGCTTCCGGATCACCCTCACATGGACATAGCATAAAGCTTTGTTCATCCATCGTTATGATTAAGCCCTCATAATCACTGGAATCGAAGGGATTACAGCCACCTAAGATAATTACCGTCAATAAAACAACAACCAATTTCTTCATAGATATTCCCCTCCATTTTTATTCATCCCGCATCTTTAATAATTGAAAAGACGTCAGGTGCGTCAGCGAAGCGCCTTCTTCCTCGGTCGCACGTTCCGTCTGGACTGGCTGTTCCGTCGCCAGCAGATGTTCCAGACTGTCCAGCATTCCTTTTGCCGCTAAAATCAGCAGTGTGATCAACACGATTGGAATAAAAGCGATCCACGGATAGGACGTCCACAAATAATCCCACCACATCCCAAGCGTGCCTGCCCATTCACTGGACAGCGAAACAGCAGACATGTTTCCGAATAGATTTTCTTTAAAAACCACTCCGCCAATAAAGATGCTCAAAATACCGAGATGAGACATGAGGATCAAGGTCTGGATAAATTCCCGGATAAGAATGATCCACAGCTGCGGAACCAGGAACGGACGGATGTGTTTTGTGATGATGCGCCATTTCCCAGCCCCTAATGTGCGGGAGCACGCGATAAATTCCTTGTTGTAGATCAATTCAACTTCATTGGCGATGAGCACTGAATTTAAAGGAATGAAAATCAGCGACAGCACCGCGACATAAATGATGATTTGAATACCGGAAGGCGGTGCTCCTTCTTCATAAAGTACCCCTCTCAAACTCACCCAGTTCAATAACAGAAATGCCAATAGCGTAATCGGGAAATAGGTAAGGGAATCAGCGATGGATTTCAGCGGCCGTTTTATTCCTTTCAAATAAAACTGCATGAAAACACCGATGAAGATTGCCGGCACAACGCGCAGCAGGGAAATCAGCAAAGCCGCGCCGATTGTGTATTTGGCACCTACCAGCATGACAATGGCGATGTTCCGTCCGAATTCATCGGTGCCAAACGGCGGATAATCCGAACCGCTGTATGGCGCGTGCAGCGGTCGTCCATTTTCATCATAGAGTAAGGAAGATGCCGGGATTTGATCATTGAAAAAGAAAAAATAAAACAGGCTGGCCAGCAGCGAACCGCCGATCACCACAAAACCGAACAGAAATAATTTGTATTTGAATAATTCCTTGATCATCGACATTTCTTCACCACTCCAATCTCTGCCCGGTTGTTTTCCCGATCAACAACGTTACCAGCGCAAACAGCAGAAAAATCGGCAGATAAAACAGGATCAGCGTAAACGCGATGATGTTCGGCTCCGGGTACGCCATGATAAAAGTGAAAATGCCATTGATATTGAAAATCTGTTCAAAAATTACCATCGAAGACAACAGCAAAAGCAGAATCGATTTACTGTGGCTGAATATACTCGGCGTGATATTCCGTAAAATATGCTGGAAGAAGACCGAAGACCTGGAAATACCTTTGCCTTTCGCCAGATCCACATACGATTTCGCCAGTTCATCTCTGACCAGAAACAGAATCACTTTATATACCATCAATGACGGAATCATCGCCAACGCCAAAACCGGCAGCATATACGATTTATTCTGTCCGGTCGACGCCACAGGAAACAGCAATGTTCCAGTCTGTTTGAAATAGAAAAGTACACCGAATTGAATAACGATAATGATGAAAAGATCCGGCAATGCCTCAAACAAAGAAACGATCTTCGAAACAGAATTGAATCGCTTTTCAGCAAGATATGTAGTGAAGTAAGCCAATAATATACCTATGGCCAATGATAATAAAAAGGCCGACAGAAAAATAACCAGCGAATAAAAATAATGATCCCAAAATTGAAGGAAAATCGTATACTCCATGCCGGTAGGTCCGATAAAGGAAAGCTGGCTCGGTGACGCAAGCGATTCGAGAATCCCTCCAATATTCGATAAGAATAACCCGCCATCCAGATGAATTCCGTCTGTAAACAACCCCACGAACGCACTGATGAAAATCAATCCGAGGGCAACATAAAAAAATCGTAATAGAATATCAAAGATTGTTCTCATCTTCATCCCCCTACAATTGTATAGATGAAAAATTAACAGAATTATTAACTAAATTATATACTAAAAACTGGCAATTAGAATATTGTTTTCCAAAACCCTTCACTTTCTTTTATTCGAAGACGCAAAAAAGAAGCATTAAAATTAACGGTCGATTTTAACACTCCTGTCTTTCCACTATGATTTTTCCATTTTATCTCTCAAGCAACTCCAGCAATTTCTCTTTCATAGCCGGTGCTATCGTATAAACCGTATGTGTCTCCTTAATATTCACCAGCGAAGCCGTTTCCCCTTCACCGCCAAGCCACAAATTCAAATAATGTTTCTCTCCATCTTCCATAATAACTTTCAGATAAAATTCGGAATCACCCATATTCACAATACCAGGTTCTTTTTTTGCATTTGAGAATAAATCGCGAAAAACCGCCAGTTCACCCGCTTCGATATAAACAACGGGCTCTACACCTTTTACTTCAGACAGCTCCACTTTTGCGATTTCACCTTCATCTAGCAATCCTTCCATCTCTTCCACTTCGATTTCATTCTGCCCTTCTTCAGCCTCGACCATTTCTTGTTCAGGCTGACATCCGAAGAGAATAATCGCAATCAATGCGAATGAAATTAGAATTGAAGTTCGCTTCATTTATGCCGCCTCCTCTTTTTATTTCCTTATTATTCCCAGTAGACGGAAATTACCGTCTAAAGTTACACCAGCATTTAAAATCAAAAAACCGACTTCGAGGATTTTCAAAACCTCTCGAAGTCGGGTGTCATTTTATTGATCCTGATTTCATTTCCCAGGCAAATCGATTTTAATCGGCGCCATCTCAATCGGCTGGTTCGAACTCAATGTGCCGAATGGAACCATCAGCGAGTAATCAGCCAAGTTGAAGTCTTCATCGACCGTGAAAGTGGATTGATAACGATACAGTTCCTCACTCGCTTGTTTCTCCGCCACACCTTGGATTCTGTTTTCCATCAATTGGTCAAAATCTCTTTCGCCTGCTTCATCCATTACAACATCATCGCTTTTCACAAGCACAACAAAATCGGCAAAGTTTTGAATTAAATCTTCCCGCAGCTTGCCGTCTTCGAGATTTTGAATCGTATAATCGATGGTTACTTGACTTCCCTCTTGCTCGATGCTGTTGACTAAAAGACTGTAATCGAACCGTTCGCTTGTCACTGTGAAGGGTGCAAACAATCTATCCAGTGCATGAATCGTCTCTTCTTCGTACATGACAACTTCCGGCTGGACCAGAAGATATTTCGCTTTGTCATCAATTTTGCTGGTGAAGAGTTCCCTGACATCCTGCTGGATTCCGTCTCCATTTTCACTTTCCGAAAGCACGTTTGCATGACTTTTCGATAGACGGTTTCCAAGGTCGTCAAAAACAGTGAGCCTGATTTCGTCCCCTGCTCCGTCGAGCGGTAAGTTCGTCTCGTAATTCAGCATGGTCGTCGCTTTCCCTTTCACTGCGGATTCCATATGAAGCGAATAGGGTGTGCCTTCAAGCTGGCTTTTCCCATCTATCAGGCTCGTTTCCGCTGATATCTGCTCGAATGGAATATCAAATTTCCACTCCCCCTGCACTCCGCCGATAGAATTGAAAGTCAGAGGCAAATTGAAATCTGCCGGCAAATCTGCTTCCGGGTTAGAGAATTCCATCGACGCTGCATAACCTTCTTCAGTTTCTTCCAATTGCGTCATCCCTCCAGTCCATTGATTTTGTTCGTTACCATCGAACAGATGGAAACTATAGCCTGCTTCCGGTCCGACATCTTTATATGGATCTACCGTCATCCCATCTCCTTCAGCTATAAAAGTAATCCCCATCACACTGCCGTCGTAGTAGGCACTCGTTACGGTAATATCAACGCCGTTGCTGGATGCTGCCTGATTGAGTTGCGTGATCAAGCCGCTTTCTTCCAGTTCAGCTCCAATCTGCAAACCGAATTTCTCGTAAATGGAACCGATGACCGGAACTGCGGCCAGCACATTTGAAACAGGTGCGAATATTAAGCCGGATGCCAGAAATGCAGAAGCTGCAACGGATGTTACCGCTCCGACGGTCTTCGCATTGAATTTCTTGCTTCCCCTTTTTGCTTTTCTTCCGTTTTTTATTCCTTTATCGATCGCTTGAAGCACTTCGAATTGCGGAACTTCAATCTTGCTGATTTCCTTCTCAAACTGTTTTTCGTCCATTGATATTCCCTCCTCCGATGATCATTTTCAGTTCCATTTTCGCCCGCCGCAGATATGTTTTCACTGTATTCTCCGGCTTTTTCATCACATCCGAAATCGCGCGAATCGACAGGTTTTGGTAGTAAAACAGGATGATGACCGTGCGGTACCGTTCATCCAATTTATGTATCGCATTCACGAGGTCCATCTTGTTCTCGATATCTTTCCCGCTCGTATCCGGCATTTCACGAATAAAATCTTCATCCAGCACCAGCCGTTTCCGCTTTTTCAAAAGATCATAAGCCGTGTTGATCAAAATCCGCGTCAGCCATGTGCTGAAATATTCCGGCTGCTTCACCTGATCGATCGTCGTGAACGCCTTGCAAATCGTTTCCTGCAGCACATCCAGCGCATCTTCTTTATTGCGGACATATAAAAAGGCCGTTTTATATAATTTCTCACTTTCACTTTTCACCAGCTTCTCAAAAGCTGCTTCATTTCCTTTAATCGCTTTCTTTACCAATGCCAAATCTTCCACGTTTCACCCTCCTTTCAACCGTTAGAGCATTCGGCGTCCCGAAAAGTTTCAGCACAATAAAATATTGTTTGTATACTTAATTTTCCTCATTAAAAAAGCCACCTGGAATCAGATGGCTTGGAGTTACT
>CAZGMW010000013.1:0-13268 GCA_964526895.1 uncultured Planococcus sp.
GATGTGATGCCTGAATCTGCTGTTGTTACCAATTGAATCGTTTCCGGATATAAAGCACCGATCGCTGACACTGAATCGATGACTTCCCCATCGAACATATTCGTTCCTTCGGCAGCATAGAAAGCTGTATCCGTTTGAACGAAGGCAATTTGTGCATCGCCGTCAGAAAGTGCGGTCATGTTTGCCGCTGAAGCCTGTGAAACTTCAGCCGTAGTATCCAAGCCGGTTTCGTCTTCAATAATTTGAGCCATTGCTCCGCCAAGAGGATAATAAGTCCCCGTTGTTCCACCAGTTAAATACTGATGAATTCCGGTTCTACAGCTTCTTCGCCATCAGTCACCGGTTCAGCGGCTTCTTCACCGCATCCTGCAAGAAAAACAGTTCCAGCCAATGCTATTCCTGCGAATAAACCAAACTTCTTGTTTACCATAATTTGACCTCCCCAATTAATAATTTTTATATGTTCCTATCAATATAATACCATGACTTTGTCTCTAATTGTCAATACAATATACGCTATTAGTGAGTGTGGCCTTAGGTTTCTGCGCCATCAACATGCATTTCAGGAGCAGTTTCTTCCGCAGAAATATCTTTGAAGCCTTGCCCTTTTTCTTCCAGGTCCCGCTGACGATGAGCGATTCTGGCACTGGCACAGGCTGCGATGCTTGAGACCAGATCGTCCAGGAAGGTATGGACTTGGCCGCCAATTTTTGTGTCGAGCTCGCGTATTACTCCGATTTTATTCCGGTCGAGATGGCCGAAAGTCGTGACGGCAATGCTGCCGTATGTCAGGACAGCACCCAGGCCGATCATTTCATCGACGCCAAATAGGCCTTCGTCCGAGTCAACGATCTGTTGTAAAGGACGTGATAATTTTCCTTGTTCCGCTAGCACGTCCAACTCCACACCAACAAGAAGCGCATGCTGCATTTCCCGTTTCAGCAAAACACTTTCCACGGATTCGATGCAATGGGATAGTTCAAGCCCCTCATTAAAAGGTTCCTGCATTTCAAATACGATTTTAGCAATTTCTTCTATTGTGACTCCGCGTCTTTCAAGCGCTTCATGCGCCGCCTTTGTCACTTCATCCGAATGTACCCTGAATTTTCCGCCATCCATTCCTGCCATAACAAAAACCCCTTCCTCTGTAGGTGATGCTTGCTCCCCCATTATACCTTGTACGCTGATTATGGTACAATTTTCATACAAAACCCAGCAAGGAGGTTACACCATGAACAAAGGAAATGTAGAAGATATCACCATTTACAGTGAAGAATTGCAGGAAGATATGCAGTTATTGGTCTATCTCCCTTATAATTACTCACCATTATACAAATACAGCCTGGTGATCGCATCAGACGGCAAAGATTATTTCCAGTTGGGCAGAGTGCCTCGTGTAGTCGATGAGCTACTGGAAAACCGTGAAATAGAAAATATTATATTTGTCGGCATTCCATATAAGAGCGTGGACGACAGAAATAAAAAATACGAGCCAACCGGCGAACAACATGCCGCTTATCTTAGATTTTTGGCACATGAACTCGTGCCGTTTCTGGATGAAAAATATCCAACCTATCAGGTGGGCATGGGCCGTACATTAATCGGGGATTCCCTCGCCGCTACCGTCAGCCTGATGGCAGCCCTTAAATACCCTAATATTTTTGGCCGTGTGATTTTACAGTCGCCTAAAGTAGGGCCTGAAATGTTGCAGACTGTATCCAATTTCAATTCTGCACATGCCTTCACCATTTACCACGTGATCGGCAATGGGGAAACAAATGTAAAATTGACCAACGGTGAAACGGCCGATTTTCTTGAACCTAACCGTGAGCTTCATCAATTGTTGAAAGACAAAGCCTTTCCTTTATTTTATGAGGAGTTTGATGGCGAGCATACATGGAAATACTGGCAGCCGGATTTAAGGCGGGCACTGCTCCAAAATTTCGGCATGTAAATCGAATTCGCAATTACCAAGTTGCTTTTGTTATACTGTAATAAGATAAGATACTTAATTCACGAGGAGGCATATTTATGAAATATGGTGTTGCAGCATTTCCGTCAAAACAATTACAGGACATCGCCAATTCTTACCGCAAACGCTATGATCCTCATTACGAGTTGATCACACCACATATCACCTTGAAAGAACCATTTGAAGCGGATGGTGCAGAAATCAAGGATATCGTTGAAGAGATGGCGAAAATCGCTAAACGCCAAAAGCCTTTCAAACTTCATGCAACACGCGTAAGTTCTTTTTCGCCTGTAACAAATACACTTTACTTTAAAGTAGAGCCAACCGAAGAGATTCTTGCGCTGCATGAAGATCTGCATTCCGATTTCTTTGGTGGCATGCCGGATTATTCATTTGTCCCGCATATTACTATTGCTCAGAAGTTATCCGATTCCGAGCACTCGGATATTTTCGGCCAATTAAAAATGGCCGGCATCGACCATGAAGAAACGATCGACCGTATCCATCTTCTATATAAACTGGACGATGGATCGTGGACAGTCTATGACACGTTCCGCCTGACTGGAGATGAGCAATAATTGCAGAAAGTTAAAAAAGCCGAAAACGAACTCGAAAAGGAACAAGCTTTTGATATCCGCCGTAAAGTCTTTGTAGATGAGCAGCAGGTACCACTCCATATTGAAATGGATGAGTATGATGATGAAGCTGTCCACTTCGTAGGCTACAACCTCCAACAGCCAATTGCAGCCGGACGCATCCGTGAAATCGAAAGTGGCATCGGCAAAGTAGAACGTGTATCGGTATTGCCCGAATTCCGGGGACAGCATGTCGGTGTCCTTATGATGGATGCAATGGAACAGTATGCCCGTTCTGCCGGAATGTCGAGCCTGAAATTGAATTCTCAATCTTATGCCATTCCTTTTTACGAAAAATTGAATTATACCGTGACTTCTCCGGAATTCCTCGACGCAGGAATCCCGCACAGAACCATGGAAAAGAAGTTGCACCCATAAAAAAACCAGCCCTTTAAGTAAGGGCTGGTTTTTTTATTTTAAAACAGTTTTTCATTTTCTCTATGTGGCTTTTAAAGCACATGATACCCACTGTCCACATGGATGGTTTCGCCCGTTATGCCGCGCGACATATCGCTGAAAAGGAATACAGCCGTATCGCCGACTTCTTCCGGTGTCGTGTTGCGGTGAAGCGGAGCTTTTTCTTCGATTTCACGCAGGATTGAGTTGAAATCGCTGACTCCTTTTGAAGATAATGTGCGAATGGGGCCAGATGAAATAGCATTTACACGGATTCCCTGCTTGCCCAGGTCTGCCGCCAAATAACGGACCGACATTTCAAGCGCGGCTTTTGCAACGCCCATGACATTGTAATTTGGCAAGACCCGCTCCCCGCCGATATAAGTAAGGGCAACAATACTGCCGCCTTCTGTCATCAACGGTTTCGCGTATTTTGAAATGATCGTCAATGAGTAGGAACTGATGTTTTGCGCAAGCAAATAACCTTCCCTGGACGTTTCTGAAAAGTCGCCTGCCAGTTCCTCCGTCTTGGCGAAAGCGATGCAATGGGCCAGCCCATCGATTGTACCGACCTGTTCTTTGATCGCATCAAAACATTTTTCCACGTCTTCATCACTGGTTACGTCGCATGGCAAAATGATTTCATGCTTGCCTTCGAGTGTCGCCACTAAATCACGGACGGATTTTTCGAACCGTTCACCGGCGTATGTAAAAATCAAGTTCGCTCCCGACTGGTCAAGCGACCGGGCGATGCCCCAAGCGATACTGCGTTTGTTCGCCACGCCCATAATGACGAAAGTTTTGCCTTTTAAAGATATCGACATTGTCATTCCTCCTGAAATCTGATTATTACCTGGTACTAATATTACATCATAAAAAAGAAAAGTGCAATTTGCACTTTTCTAGAGGTTGCTGAGAAATGTAGTTGCCAGCCCTAAATAGATCAAAATGGAAATAATATCATTCAAAGTAGTAATGAATGGGCCTGATGCCACCGCAGGGTCGATATTTAAGCGGTGAATCAGCAAAGGTATAAAAGAACCAGCCAGAGTAGCGACAAATATCGAACCAGCTACTGCAGTTCCAACCAATAGGCCGATTATCAATTCATCTTTCCAGAAATAAACCAGCCCGACAACGACAACTCCACAGACCAGACCTGTAATCAAACCAGTCCCAGCTTCCCGGAACAACAGCTTTATCTTGCTTTCTTCTTCTATATCTCCTGTTGCAATACCGCGTACAGCCACCGCCAGTGCCTGGGTGCCACTGTTACCTGCCATACCGGCAATGAGCGGAATAAATACTGCCAGCAAGGCCACTTGATCCAGGGTTGCCTCGAACATCCCCATCAGATTAGCTGTAAGCATTCCTAGGAATGTCAACAGAATCAGCCAGGGCAGGCGCTTTTTCGCCGCACTGAATGGCCCTCTGTCGAAATTATCCATATCGGAAACGGCTGCCAGTTTGGAATAGTCATCTGAAGCTTCTTCATCAAGGACATCGATAATATCATCGACGGTGATGATGCCAAGGAGGTGGTCCTGGAAGTCGACGACAGGCATCGCCAAAAAGTCATAATCCTTGATCATGCGGGCTACTTCTTCCTGGTCTTCTCCGACTGAAACACTCACGACCCGTTCATTCATAATCGATTCGATCAGCGTGTCCTCTTCTGCAATGATCAAATCACGCAACGTGACAATCCCAGCAAGTTTTTTAGCTTCATCTATAACAAAGACATAATAGATCGTTTCCGCATCCGGAGCTGCATTACGGAGAATATTCATGGCAGACCGAACGGTGGAGTTTTTGGGTATCGCTACAAACTCCGTTGTCATGATCGAGCCAGCTGTATACTCTTCATAATGGAGGAGGTCTTTGATTTCACTGGCCGAATCTTTCGGCATGATGGTCAGGTAGCTTGCCACCTGATCTTTAGTGAGGTTATTTAACACGTCCACCGCATCATCCCGGTACATAAAGGACAGGAGATCTGCTGCATACATGGCATTCATTTCTTTAAAGAGGTCTTCGTATTCATCATCATCCAACTCAATCGCTTCGAATATATCCGCCATTTCCTTAGGAGAGAGATACTCATAAAGCTTTTGACGGGTTTCAAGCTCCGCCTTTTCGTAAAACCCTGCCTGGTCGTAAGGATGATGAGACAGGAATTCTTCCCGGAATTCCTCCAATTCACTCTTCTCAAGCAATTGCATCAGCACTTCTTCATTCAATTCTTCGTCACGCACTGTTTTCTCTTCCAGCATGTCGGCTCCCTCCTTTCGAATTTACGGCACTCCGCTTTAGTAGTCTATACGTTACACTATATTTATGTATAGTAAAATTTTTAACAACGAGGTGTTTTCAGTGAAATATGATGTGATCGGTGACATACATGGCTGTTTTGAAGAGCTGTTGGAACTGCTCGATAAACTCGGGTATATATATAAAAACGGCATCCATCTCCATCCCGAGGGGAGAATGCCTGCATTTGTCGGCGATGCCATGGACAGAGGGCCTGATTCTCTCAAGGTAATGGAATTGCTGTTCAAGCGGCAGGACGCTGGCATCTTACATTATGCTCCAGGCAATCATTGCAATAAACTCTATCGGTTTATGAAAGGCAATGCTGTCCAGCTTGCGCACGGTCTGGAAGTTACGGTAGCTGAATGGCAGGCTTTGCCAAAAAAAGACCAACAGCGATTCCGTAGCCGCTATATCCGTTTTTACGAAGAACTGCCTCAATACCTTGTTTTGCGCGAGGATTTGATTGTGGCACATGCAGGATTGAAGCAGGAAATGATCGGCACAGCCGTCAGCAAGAAAATTGAAGTATTTACCCTTTATGGTGATATTACCGGTAAGTTTCATGCAGATGGAAGGCCGGTGCGCCGGGATTGGGCAAAATCGTACAAAGGAGAACCCTGGATTGTCTATGGCCATACGCCGACAGAAGAGCCTTACTTGATCAACAGAACCGTAAATATCGACACGGGCTGCATATTCGGCGGTTCATTGACCGCATTTCGTTTTCCTGAACGAGAACTGGTAGCTGTTCCTTCCAAACAACAGTATCAACCGCACCGCTTTCACGATTTCACTTGATCAGCGCAGCCATATCCTCCCGGTTTTGCGAATTAAAAACAAGTTGCTCTCCTGTCACCGGATGGACCAGTTCCAGTTCGCGGCAATGGAGCGCCTGGCGGCTGATCAATTCTCTTGTTCCCCCGTATAAATCATCTCCGACCAGTGGATGGCTGATATGGGCGAGATGCACCCTGATCTGATGTGTTCGTCCTGTATTCAGCTTTAACTGCACATGGCTATAACCATCATAGGCTTTCAGCAATTGCACTTCTGTTTCCGCAAACTGGCCGTCACTGCGCACTTCTCTTTCAATGATGCTGGAGTTTTTCCGGCCAATCGGTGCAGTAATATTAAAGCGCTCATTCTTTATCCACCCATGGACCAAGGCTTCATAACGTCTCGACATTTTCTTTTCCTGCTGTTGCGTTGAAAGCAGGTGATGAATATGGCGATTCTTGGCGATGCAGACCAGTCCGCTGGTATCGCGGTCCAATCGAGTCGCTATATGCAAAGTTGCCGGAATCTGCTTTTCTTCAAAGTGTTTGGCTACAAAATTAGCGAGGCTTCCGGATGGATGTTCACGGGATGGTATTGTATTTTGCATAGGCGGTTTATCGACAATCAACAGGGCATCATCTTCATAAACGACTGCTAGTTCCCCGGCTTCAGGCTGCAATCCTTTTCCCAGCTCCTCCAACGGAAAAACAACGGTCACAGCATCCCCGATTTCCAAAGGATGCCTGACCGTTACTTCATTGCCATTGACCAATATTTTCCCGCCACCGTATTTTACAGACGCGAGAGTTCTTTTGGAAATGCCCCAATTTTGCAACGCTTCGCGAAGCATTCCTTTGTCGCTGGCAATATAGTCCAATTCGAAAGGTTTCATCTAGCTTCCTCGCTGTCGATAAAGGAATCATGGACACGCTTCCAGAAAGGAAACGGGCGGAAGCGGGCGAATCTGACTTTTTCGTCAGCTACTCTGTATTCAATTGAACGGACGTCTTTATGGAGCAATTGCAAATGGTCGACTGTCACCATGAAGTCCGGCGCCTTAACCGGTCGCAGCGCACAGCGATGATGCGATGGCAATACAAGCGGCGAACCCACTGTCCGGAAAACCCGATTATTAATGGAGGCCATTTCAGTCAATTGCATCGCTTCGAGCGAAGGATGGATGATTGCTCCACCAAGCGCTTTGTTATATGCAGTGCTTCCAGATGGCGTTGACATGCAAAGGCCATCGCCACGAAAACGCTCAAAATGGTTCTCGTTGAGCAAAACGTCCATGACAAGTGTTACGTCAGGTGATTTTACAGTCGATTCATTCATCGCCAGATAAACAGCGGGTTGTTCTTTGTTGCGGTAATGTATGCTGGTTTCGAGCAAAGGATATTCAATCACTTCATATTCTTTTTTGGCAATGGACAGAACCAGCTTTTCAATTTCAATCGGTTTCCAATCCGCATAGAAACCCAAATGTCCGGTATGTATTCCGACAAAAGCCACTTTAGCCAATTGGTTTGAGTATTTATGAAAGGCATGCAGCAAAGTGCCATCGCCGCCTATCGACAATACGATATCCGGTTGCTCCTCATTCCATTCCATACCAAAGTCTTCCAAATAGGCACGGGCTTTATCCATCAATTCGTTTGAAAGGTCATCGCTTCTCGAAATTATGAAATATTTCATCTCTGTTTCCTGCCTCCTTCTTGATCTCTGGGAAAATGAGTTCCAGGTGCTTCTTTGAATTCTGTAAAGTACGCCTGTGCTTCCTGAATCTCGTCACGTATCTGCGACATTTCTTCATCCAGCTGGAATGCAGCTTCTGCAGCCCGCTGCAGCCGCAGTTTTATTTCGTCCGGGAACACACCTTTGTATTTATAATTCAGAGAATGCTCGATGGAAGCCCAAAAGTTCATCGCCAATGTCCGGATTTGGATTTCCGCCAGGATGAGCTGTTCACCGCTGATCGTTTGCACTGGATATTCGACAATGACATGATAGGAACGATAGCCGCTTTGCTTTTCACGCGAAATATAATCTTTTTCTTCCACTATGTGCAGATCGTTGCGCTTTCGCAGCAAATCGACAACCGTTTCAATGTCCCCGACAAATTGGCACATCATCCGGAGGCCGGCAATGTCCTGCAGTTCCCTCGCTAGTTCATCAGAAGGTTCGAAAGGTATTCCTTTTTCAAGCGATTTATCATAAATGCTGGCAATGGGTTTGACCCGTCCAGTCACAAACTCGATCGGCGAGTTGATATTATCGGTTTCATACTGTTTCCGCATGCCTTTGAACTTGACCTTCAATTCATCGACTGCCTGTTTATAAGGCGTTAAAAATCGATCCCATTGTCCCATAACCGGTCCCCCGCTTCCGTCTTCGTGCATATCTTTTATCTTTAAATTTAGCTTGTTTTGAATAGCGGCTTCGGAACCCGGAGCTTTTTCACGGAACCTCGGCTTTTACTTCAACTTGTATAGTGATATTTTAACACAGCACTGTCATTCGTTGCAGTTTGACCCGAATTATCCCATAATAAAAACAAGTGAGGTGCTGAAATTGGCAAAAGAACTTGAAATTGAATTTAAGAACTTATTAACTGAAGAGGAATACATAAAATTGCTGAATGCCTTCGATTATGAAGCAGCTGACGCAAAGACGCAGATCAATCATTATTTTGATACAGCAGATTTTAAATTGCGCAGCCTGAAATCCGCTCTTCGTATTCGCCAAAAAGCAAAAGCATTTGAATGTACGCTGAAGATTCCAGCGGAAAATGGCTATTATGAAATCACTGATCCCCTTGCCCCGGACCAGGCCGAAGAAATACTTGCAAAAATCAGTTTCCCTGCGGTTGAAGTTGCAGAGGCATTAGGGGAAATTGGAGTGTCTGTTGAGCAACTGCTTCCACTGGGAAGCTTGACTACACATCGCATCGAGTTTCCATATAAAAACGGATTATTAGTGTTCGATCATTCTGAATATCATGGTCTCGAAGATTTCGAAGTTGAATATGAAGTGGATGACTTTCAAGTCGGAAAAGGGATATTTGATGATTTTCTGTTGGAGTGGAATATTCCATTTCGACACACTGACAAAAAAATTGCCCGTTTTATAAAGGCGGCAAAGAAATAAGAGAAATTAAATAAAACTATTTAATTAAAACATCAAAATCCATATTATGTAAAAAAATAATCGATTTATTTGAGATATTTCGATTCCGTTGTTAGAATGAATTTACAGCTACAGCAAAGGAGACATAATGATGACTGGAAAACCTATACTTCCGTACGATGAAATCGGTGCGGAACGATTGTCCCAATTAGTGGACGCATTTTATGCCCGCGTCGCTATGCATCCAAAGCTCAAGCCTATATTTCCTGACGACTTAACAGAAACCGCCAGAAAACAAAAACAATTTATGACACAGTATCTGGGCGGACCCAATATATATTCAGAAGAACACGGACATCCGAGATTGAAAGCGCGGCACAACCCTTTTCCGATTACTCCCGAGCGGGCACAAGCCTGGCTCGAATGCATGAATGAAGCGATGGATGAAATCGGATTGACCGGGAAATTCCGTGAAACCTTCTATAACCGGCTGGTGTTGACTGCTCATCACATGGTCAATGAGCCTGACAGTGAGGAGGAAATGGTGTGACGAACCTGGACTTGGCAAAAGAAATCTATGACAACCCGAATCCTGTTAAGCCTATGGAATTGTACATTTTCCTGGATCCGCTCGATACGAAATGCTGGGAGCTTCAATCCCTAATGAGAAAGCTCCAGATTGAATATGGCCATTATTTTTCAATGCGCGTTGTGCTCAGCACGAAATTACTCAATTTGAATAACCAGCAAAAAACCTCTGCTATAGCTACCGATAGCCTCACCCATCCCGTGTTGGCATCCGTGGCAGTTAAAGCGGCAGAATTGCAGGGAAAACGGGCAGGCAACCAATTTCTTCACAAATTGCAGGAGCAGCTCTTCCTGAAAACGAACGATGTGTCTTCATATCAAGTTCTAATGGAAATTGCCAGCGAGGCAAAGTTGGATGTGGAAGAATTTAAAAAAGATTTTCATTCGGTCCATACGGCCAAAGCATTCCAATGCGACTTGCAGATTTCCCGTGAAATGGAAATTACGGAAGTACCCAGCATCGTCTTTTTCAATGAATGTATTGAAGACGAAGGCGTTAAAATTTCAGGATTGCATTCATACGATACTTATTTGACAATATTGCAGGAAATGCTAGGACTCGATACTTTGAACAGACAGGCGCCACCTGCGCTTGAAGAACTCTTTACTAAATTCACAACGATTGCGACAAGAGAAATCGCATCCATTTATAATATATCGCAGGAAACTGCAGAACGCGAAATGAAAAAACAGATGCTGCAGCAAAAAGTCGAACGCATCTGCTTACCTGATGAAACTTTATGGAAAGTAAAATAAGCACGGCGCCTAATGGCGCCGTGCTTATTTTTGCGCAAAAAGAAAAACGCCTGCCACGTCCGGCAGGCGTTTTCCATTACACAAAGGGGATGGGAGAAATGTTCACGATCAAACAAAGGGGTGTATGTTTGTTTGTGATTTATTTCACAACATAACTTTATCATGGAATAATTGTTTATGCAATATTTCACAAGTGAATTCACAAAATTGCCATATAGGAAGTCAAATGAAAAAAATAAAATTATATTGAAATAACTAAATATACGAGAAGCTCCTTGTACATGAGCTTCTCGTATATGTTTTATTTTTTTAGCAATAACTTTTCCAGTTCATTCAGTTTTTCCTCAAACACTTTGCACGCTTCTTCCACTGGAGAAGATGAAGTCATATCGACACCAGCTTTTTTGAGAACTTCGATTGGGTAATCCGAACTTCCGGCTTTCAGGAATTCATTGATAAAACGATCGACAGCCGGTTGTCCTTCTTCCAGGATGCCTTTGCTTAATGCTGTAGCTGCACTGAAACCGGTCGCGTATTGGAAGACATAGTAATTATAGTAGAAATGAGGGATTCTCGCCCATTCCATACCGATTTCTTCGTCTACTGCCACATCTTCACCAAAGTATTTTTTATTCAGCTCGTAATAGACTTCCGTCAGGCGATCAGCTGTCAATGCTTCGCCTTCCTGATCCATTTTGTGGATAGTATGCTCAAATTCCGCAAACATTGTCTGGCGGAATACAGTACCGCGGAAACCATCAAGCCAGTGGTTCAGAAGGTAGATGCGCTCCTGATCATCATCAGCAGCCTTAACCATATATTCATTCAGCAAAGCTTCGTTTGTAGTGGACGCAACTTCTGCGACGAAAATAGAGTAATCACCATAGACGTAAGGCTGGGACGCGCGCGTATAATGGCTGTGCACACTGTGCCCGAATTCATGCGCCAAAGTGAAAAGATTATCGACGTTATCCTGCCAGTTCATCAGGATATACGGATTTGTTCCATACGCTCCGGAAGAATAGGCTCCGCTCCGCTTCCCTTTGTTCTCCAGAACGTCCACCCATCTGTTCTTGATGCCTTCTTCTACAATTCCTGTATATTCCTCACCAAGTGCGGACAAACCTTTCAGCATGATGTCTGTAGCTTTTTCATAAGGGATTTCCATCTTCACTTCTTTAACAAGCGGTGTATGCATATCCCACATATGGACTTGATCGATACCCAACACTTCTTTGCGAAGCGCTGCATAACGATGCAGTAAATGAAGATTATTATTTACTGTTTCGACCAGATTATCATAGACGCTTTCCGGAATGTGGTCGTCCGACAAAGCGGCATGCCGCGCTGAATCATACTTGCGCACACGTGCGTTGACATTATCACGTTTTACCGTGCCGGCTAATGTTGACGCAAAAGTATTCAGGAATTTGCCGTAAGTTGCATATACCGCTTTAAAAGCATCTTCCCGGACGCGACGGTCTTTGCTTTCCAGGAATCGAATATAATTGCCGTGAGTAATCTGGACCGTTTCTCCGTCTTCATCTTTGATCTCCGGAAATTCCAAATCAGCATTATTCAGCATGCCGAACGTTTCTGAAGATGCACTGACCACTTCAGATAATTGGGCAAGCAGTGCTTCCTGTTCAGCCGGCAAAACATGTGGTCGCATTGTATTCAATTCGTTTAGCGCATGCTTATAAAGTTGAAGCCCCTCATGACTCTCGACAAAGCCGTTTAAGACTTCTTCATCCAGCTCCAGGATTTCTGGCGTAAGGAATGACAGGCCTGCAGCAATCTTCGCATATAAAGCTTTGATCCGGCTGTCCATTGCCTGGTATTTCGAATTGGTTGTGTCTTGATCGTAGCGCATATGCGAATATGTATACAATCTTCTCAACCGTTCAGACAGCTCATCTTTATAGGTCAGTACTTCAAATAGAGATTCTGCCCCTTCTTTCAATTTACCTTCGAATGTTCCCGCTTTTTCAGCCAATGCAGCAACTTCTTTAAATTCACTTTCCCATGCTTCATCTGTCGTAAATATATCTTCCAGCTTCCAAGTCAATTCTACCGGAACTTCTTCACGTTTTAATATTTTATTAGCCATTTAATTTCCTCCTTTGTCCTTCTCTTTCGGGAGTCGAACTACATCATATTTTCTCAATTTTCCAATGTTTTTGCAATAGATATCATACGCTGTATCTGTAATTGCCGTTGAATCACCTTCAATCTCCTCAATTTTTTTCAGAAATGAAGCATAATCGTTTAAAACCGCTGCAGCTTGCCGGTTCCTTATTTCCTTCCTGATTTTGATAGTACCGCCATTCAGCAAACTTTCTATGGATACACCCTGGCGGCAAGCGCGCAATATCTTTAATTGCCAGATGACAGGATGGTCCATTAAAATATCCGCTCCGTAAATGGGCACACCTATTGTCTCAGGCAAGTTCCGCATATCAAGCTGAAGTTCATAACAAAGCAGCCAAAATGGATTTTGATATCTTTTTTTTGCGTAATGCTGAGCTTTTATAAAACTGGCGCGTGTATTGGAAAAAACAGTATAAACAGAGTCAAATTCCTGGCGCGATAGCGCTTTCGGAATAGCAAACGGATAACTCTGTTTATCAATGGGAAGTGCTGAGACTTTACCTACCCATCTGTTGCCGCTGATATAAAAAAGATTAGAGTAATAATGGAAATGC
>CAZGMW010000014.1:0-13240 GCA_964526895.1 uncultured Planococcus sp.
TTAAGTGATTTTCCAATAATTGCTGTAGTGGAAGATGGCGAATTTCTCGGTATTGAAAAATGATTGATAAGCATGGTACCAAGTGAAAATCCCTTTAAACTTATTGCCTTCGACTACCGGCAAAGCATCTACAGAGAATTTTTCCAGTAAGTCCAAACCTACTTGAACTGAATCCCCCGGTTTTACTGTATAGCATTTTTCTTTTCTGATCATTGCACTTTTTACGAACATCTGCTCACTCCTGTCTTTTAATTTCGGTTGCTTTATTGGTATTTCCTAACTCTTTAATAATTACCCTATATTAAGGGAGAATTAACGTTTGCCCAACATAAATTTCATTGGAACTTAAGCCGTTTGCCTGTTTAATCTTTTCCACAGCCGCACCGGCTCCTGAAGCTCCGTAATTATTGACAGCAATTCTGTATAATGTTTCGTTCTCTTTAACTACGACTGTTTCCGCATTGCTGCTGTCTGTGGGAGCAGGAGCAGGCTCTTCCGCTTCCGGAGTGGCCGGTGTTACTGGGGCTGGCTGTTCTGCCGGCTCATTATTTTCTTCCGGCTGCTCGGTTTCTTCTGGCGCCTCTTCTGTTACACTGTCATCCGTCTTTTCTTCTGCTTCCTCAACTTCTGCTGATTCCTGTTCGTCAGTTTCTGGTGTTTCTTCTTCAATGTCCTCTTCTGCTTCTTCAGGGACAATCACAGAACTTTCTGCAGGGGGCGAAACATTCTCGACACTTACTTCATTTTCATTTCCCGCTTCAATCAGCGTATCATTCGGTTCGTAGAAAAAAGCCACATATATTAAAATTGATACCGGGATCAGTATGAAGATAAAAAATAATGAAGGCAATAAAAGGTTTTTGCGCTTTTTCGGCTTTGGCGCCTCTGTCTTACGCTGTGTTCTCCGGGATTGGGTCGAATTGCTATCTGTAATGATTTCCTGGCGATCTTCTTCCAGTGAGTCCTGATAATTTCTTTTATCCATTTAATGATTACCCCATTCTTTTCTGATAATTTTATTATGACGAAAAAAGTCCCATTTGTAAATGCCATTATAATACATTATTAACAAGGTAAAATGGTATTTAAGCGACTTTCCCAGGTCTCTGCAGCGAGTTCTTCACGGCTTTCTCTCCGGCTTAAAAATTCCGTATAATCCAGATTATCATTGATGCAGCAATTGTCGGGCTTATGCCGCAACTGCTGATCGAAGCATTCCATTAAATATTCTCTAATACAGCTATCCAGAAATATCAATTTTTTCATTTTAACAGATTGCTTTATTTTCTCACTTTTTTGACGTGCGATCTGATTGATTGTTTCTTCTTCGGACAATGTATTCTTCCAATAAGAAATAATTCGCATAGATGTTTCTCTCACTATCCCCGACTCCGTAAGCCGGGACATATCAGTTGGACTTCGATAAACTTCCTTGATTTCATTGGCAGTCGGAAGATCATCCAGTATGAGACTATCCAGAAGCTCCTCATCTCCTGTAGCATACAATAAAGTTGCTAATGCGGGATTGCCGTCCCTGCCCGCTCTGCCGACTTCCTGAACAAACCCTTCTACGGATGTCGGCACTTGAAAATGTATTACATGGCTGATATCTGGAATATGAACTCCCATACCAAAGGCGTTAGTTGAACAAACCCATTCCAGTTCACCATTTTGGAATTGCTGCTGAACAAAAATGCGGTCCTGATGTTCCATGCCGCCATGGTAAAAAGCCGTCCGGATTCCTGAGAGATTCAATAAACCGGAGATCTCCTGTGATTTTTTACGAGTCCCTGCGTATATGATGCCTGGGCCCTTGTTCACAGCAACGAATGAAGTCAGCCATTCAAGTTTTCCCTTGGCATTGGTGAATTTTTTTATATCATAAGCAATATTTTTCCGATCCATCGGATGCCTATAAATAAATGGCGCAGAAATCTTTAAATACCGTTTAATTTCATCAGTCACTTTAGCAGTAGCAGTTGCTGTAAGCGCCAATACTTGAGGATTTTTTAATACCGGCAGGATTTCAGCAATCCGCAGGTAATCAGGACGAAAATCGAATCCCCACTGAGAAATGCAATGAGCTTCATCTGCCACCAGTAATGAAATGTGTATATTGGAAAATATTTCCTTGATATAAGGCTGCATCAACATCTCTGGCGAAATAAAGATAAAGCGGTAACTGCCAAGATTATTCAGCACTTTCTTACGCTCCATCGGACTTTGAAATGAATTGATTGCTGTAACCGATTTTTCACCCATCTTTTTCAATTGCGCCACTTGGTCTTGCATCAGGGATAATAAGGGAGAGACAATTAAAACACTGCCTCCCAACAACCGGGCAGGCAATTGATAACACATTGATTTTCCCATTCCAGTCGGCAGCAAGGCAATGACGTCCTGCCCTGCCATGATCTTTTCAATCACTTCCTTTTGGCCAGGCCGGAAAGAAGTAAAGCCGTAAGCATCAAATAAAGTTTTTTCCAGACTCAACCGGATTCCCCCTTTGTAGCCAATGCAAGCCGAATTTGAAAGTAAGTAGCTTCCGGAATTTCCTCTTTGATATCCCGCAGTCTTTTGGTATTGCGTACTTTGCTGACAGCAATGATTTTGCTGTAGAGAGTCCCTTCCATAAATGCCAGGATATCGAAACCCGGATCATTCATTGCCATTTCCACAAAATGATCCTCAATCGTACTTGTCTTGAGGCCTCTTAATGCAGCTATTTCTTCCAGCGTTCGGCCATTCCTGAAATAGCTTTCAGTTCTTCTGGCCGTTTCAGTCAAAAAGGATTTTTGGACGACGCCTTCCAATAACCCTTGAAGCATAGGAAATTCATGAGATTGGATTGTTTCCATCCAGCCATGCAGCGCTTCGATTGCCTGCAATTTAATGTCTATGGTTTGCTGGTGCTTTTCAGCTGAGATTTGCTCCCATGTCAAACCGCCGATTTTATAACCGGAAAGCCGTTGGATAATCAGCAATTTAACTTCATCAGCGACAGCCAGGATTCTCAGGCTGTCCATAATTTCCTGCTTGAGATTGCGGCAGCTTTCTTGGCTCCGAAAGTCTATGCCGTGAAGATATATTTTCACCCAGTTCTGTATGTCGTCCGCGATAACAACAGGATCGAATATTTTTTGTTTCTGGTGGATCTGGGAAATCGTCTGTACCGTAAGCGACAGCCGCGCCATGAACAATTGTTCATTTCCCCGGTACTTCCATCCGTTCAAAAAAGTTTGTGCAGGGGAATATGCAGCAGCCTGCTCGGTCATTCGAACCACCTGTCCATCAATGATGATCAGACCATCATCAAAAAGCTTTTGCACGGCTTGATCGTACACATTTTTCTCCAGTCTCGGCATGATCCCAAAAAAAGGATAAAGTTTATAATAGCCGATGTCCTGGATGGTCTGACCGGACTTTTTGCCTTTCAGCAGGTGATAGGGAGAAGAAATGGTCCGTTCGCCATCAACAGCTTTTAAAATCGTGATAAGAATATCTTTAAATAACAAGACTGCGCCCCCTAGCGGTTTTTGGTTGAAAAACTCAACAAACACCTTTAGAATGAATACGATAGTATAACTGAACTTGTTCGGAGATAAAGGAGAGGAATTAGATTATGGCTAAGTACACCATTGTCGATAAAGATACTTGTATCGCCTGTGGCGCCTGTGGAGCTGCAGCACCGGATGTCTATGATTATGACGATGAAGGAATCGCGTTTGTTATCCTAGATGATAACATGGGAAACACTGAAGTTCCAGACGAGTTGGAAGAAGATATGGAAGATGCATTCGAAGGTTGTCCAACAGATTCGATTAAAGTTGCGGACGCTCCGTTTGAAGGCGATCCATTAAAATATGAAGATTAAAAATTGAATGCATTGAAAATCCCCCGAGAAAAATTTCTCGGGGGATTTTATGTGAGATTTAAATGACAGTCATAATAATCAAGAAGGATTGCTTCAGGTTTGATAGAAAGAACGCTGCTTCTCAATCCATCTGTGCATACTGCTGAACATCAGCAATACGATAAGCGTCAACAGAATACCTTTAATCAGGTTGAATGGCAATATACCAAGCACAATCGTTCCGAACAAGGCATTGCCGGTTTCAGCAGGCATATTGAGGAAATACGTATACATCGGCAGGAACACGAGATAATTAAGTATACTCATCCCGATTGCCATGGATAAGGTACCTGCAGCCAATCCGAAAGCCATCCCTTTTTTAGTTGAAATTTTACGATAAATAAAATATACCGGCATGAAAAATAAAATACTGGTGGCGAAGTTCGCTAAATGCCCTACCGGCACGCCAGTCGGACTTCCCTGGAACAACCAGTCAAGCACGTTCTTAAAGAATGCGACGAGAATGCCCGCTACCGGTCCCATCGTGATTGCGGCGATCACCGCCGGTACGTCACTGAAATCCACTTTCAAAAATGCCGGTAATGCTGGCAATGGGAAATTCAACAGCATCAAAATAAATGAAATACTGCTCAGCATCCCGATTACAATCATCGACTGTAATTTCTTGTTCTTCATATTCCTCTCTCCTTGTCGTGATTCACCAGAAGAAAGGCTTGGACCGTGTTGTTACATAGTAAATCCCTTAAGCGTAAAAACACTTAAGGGAGAAAAGGCACACTGAAACCAGCGTTCCGTTTACAGTAAACGTCACACGTCCGCACCTTCACCTTCTCCCATCCAGACTATACTGTCGGCTTTGGAATCTCACCAAATCCTGCGTTTTACGGCTCGCGGGCTTATGAACAGAAGTTCAATTACCGCCGGTAGGGAATTGCACCCTGCCCCGAAGATGAATCGATATTTTATTGGATTACAAGTTAATGATAATCGAAAAAAGGCGCATTGTAAACAGCTTTGCCTACAATGCACCTTCCCTTTACTTATTGAATTCCATTACGTTTATTCCTGCAGGCACGGTCAATGGATCGCTGAAATCAAAGCCGTTCCACGTTGAATCAGCTGTGTTCGTCAACATCAGTTCTTTGCCGAATGAATCAGCGGCAAGCACCATTCCTGCTATCAATGAGCGCGCTTCCCGATCCTCATAGGAATCAAAATTAATCGGGTCATCGAATTCCACCGTAACGGTCGCTTCCGTTTCAGAAACCGTATAGTCAAGACCCGAAGGTACGATGGAAGTATAAAGATCGTTGGGAGACGATTTCATCGCTTCCAAGGCTGAAACAGCATTTTCATATGGCATGTCATAAGCCGGCGCGAGATAGCCGTTTCCATTTGCGGTGTTATAAGAATAATATGCAATATTCTTTTCATCAGATTCCAATGGACTGATCGGCCCTATTTGATCAAAGTTCGCCGGATTTCCAGCTTCATCAACAATTGCAATTTCAGATGCATCACCGAAACTAGCTGACAGCGAGTTGAAATACACATTCATCGAAGCTGAAGCCAAGTCGTAGCCATGATCTTCCGGCAATATATGTGCAACCTCTTCACCGACCATTTCAATGCTGCCGCTGTAAGGATGGTAATCATTAAAACCAAGTGCTTCTTCATCAATTTCAGCTGCATATTGATTGTATAGATCAACCGGTTCAACATCGATTGAACCAAAATCCTCAAGCAGCCTGTCATGCCCAATCAAAAATGAAACGGGTATCACTACACCATTTTCGGTTAGGCCAATTGTAAAGAGGGAGAAACCGTCAAGCTGCTCTTCATATATGGCAAGCTCAGCCTGTGACGATATATCTCCCAGAGAATTGAAAGATTCTGAGCTTTCTTCTGCGGCAGTTTCATCAGATTCCCCTGGAGCTGATTCCGCTTCTGCTGCCGGACCATCCTCAACTGCGGTCGAACTCTCTTCCGCACTCTCATCTACGCTTTCTTCCGTGCTCTCGGCCACACTTGCCTCATCTTCACCACTTTCAGTATCGCTCATTTCAAATGCACTGTCATTGCTGTTTTGGCCAAGCATGGAAGCCAATAATACACCAAAAGTGAGAAATGCCAGAGCAGCTACAAAATACGGAAGCCAATGTTTGAATTTGTTCTTTGGTTTTTGCGCTTTTTGAAGGCGATTGTAAACCTCTTCTTTCGGGCGCTCATCTTTAATATTGGGGAAATCCTTTAACAAATTTTCGATGTGGTCGTCATCCCATTTGTTATTCGGCATTTTGCAATCCCCCTTCCTCAGCGGTTAATTTTTGTCGCAGGGATTTTATGGCCCGGTGCTGCGTCGTTTTGACTTTACCTTCAGACCATCCAAGGATATCGGCGGTTTCAGCAATGGACAAATCCTGGAAAAAGCGCATGATGACGACCATTTTCTGGTCGCCTGTGCACGTATCCAATGCTTTATATAATGAGATCTTATCTTCATTCAATAAAGAAATTTCTTCCGGCAGACGCTCAGAAGAGGTCAATTGCTGCGTTTCCCAATCGAAATGTTCCATCGAATGCTTCTGCCTGACAGAAGCTTTTCGGAAATGATCGATTGCTACATTTTTTGCGATGGAAAACAGCCATGTCTTCTCTGTGCTTTTCCCTTCGAACCGGTCATACGCCCGAAAAACCCGAATATAAACTTCATGCATCAGGTCTTCGGCGATATGGCGATTTTTGACCAGATAAATCAGGAACTGGAAAACATCCTGGTGATACTGGTCGTATAGCCTGTGGAAAACGGAGTCATTCATGTACTCCCCCCGTTCTTAGAATTAGTCGTTTTGTGTCGAATAAAGTTACATCTTTTTCAGCGGCAACAGGAAAAAGAATGAAGTTCCTTTACCGAGTTCACTTTCAACATCAATTACACCCGCATGTGCTTTCACGATATTACTGGCAATTGCTAAGCCAAGGCCGGTTCCACCTTTACCGAGTGTACGTGCTTTATCTGCTTTATAAAAGCGTTCAAAGACGAAAGCCTTGTCTTCGTCGGAAATGCCTGAACCTGTATCATTGACGGAAATTTTCGCAAAATTATTTTGCTGTTGAGCCCTCACGATGACTTTCCCGCCTTTTGGCGTATGCCGCAAAGCATTATCAATCAGGTTTGTCATGACTTGTTCAATTCTGTCTTCGTCCAGCTCTGCTGCTGTCCAATCATCTATTTCTGTTTCAAAAGACAAATCGATGCCCGTTTCCTTTGCAGCCTGTGTAAATTTCAACGTCATACGCTCGATAACATTATTAAGCTGGACGACATCTTTATAGAGCCTCAACTGTCCGGATTCCAGCCTTGCCAGATTCAGCAAGTCAGTCACGAGCCTTCCCATTCGTTGCGATTCTTCATAGATGATTTTGGTCATTTCACGTCGTTCATCTTCGCTTGCTCCCACGTCATCCAATAAAGCTTCACTATAGCCTTGAAGCATGGCAATTGGTGTACGCAGTTCATGTGAGACGTTGGCAATGAAATCTTCACGCAGTTTTTCAAGTTTATGCTGTTCAGTCATATTATGCAGTACCGCTACTGCCCCACGGACCGATTCGCCGCTATACAAAGGACTGAACGAAACCGCATAATAAGAACCTTCAATTTCAAGCTCTTCTTCAACTTCTTCCTCGAAATGCAGGACATGATCGAGCATGTGCAATAGTTCAACAGGAAGCATTTTGCCTGCCGGAACTGATTTTTTCAACACCCAGTATTCCAGAAGTTTTTCGGCTGGAGGATTGCTCAATAGAACTGTCTTATCCTGGTTAAACGTTATGACCGCATCAGCCATGGACGTAAGAATACTCGATAACTGTTCTTTTTCTTGATTGATCACCTCTAAATGGTGCTTCAACTGGCCACCCATCTGGTTAAAAGCGATTGCTAATTGGCCAATCTCATCTTTTGAGGTGGACTTTACTCTTGTATCAAAGTTTCCTTTAGCCAGTTCAATGGCACCTTCACGCATTTTGCGAAGCGGTGAAGTGATACGGGATGATAGAAAGAATGCAAAAAAGGTTGTGAGCAGCAAAGCGATGAAAGCAGACAGGAAAACAATGTTTGTTGTCCGTTCTGCGGTTCGGTCCATAACTTCCAACGATTGATAAATGAAAACAGTCCCATGCATTTCTTCACTCGTCTGCAACGGACTGGCCAGCACAATATAAGACTCCATCATATCCCGTTCAGTCAAAGCAGGAAGCAACATCTCCTTCATCACGGTTTCGTCGCTTTCAAAAACTTTCTGGAATGCCGGTTCGTTCAAGATTTCCTCCCGGATGACATCGCCATTCAGGCCATCATGCAAGAAGTAAGAACTCTCGTAAGGCATTTCGGCAATCACTGCGTTTGTTTCCGGTCCCAATATGTCATCTATGATCTCCAATGATATTTCCAAATTGCCATGATCATTGAAAATACGCGCAATTGTCGCCGCCTCTTTATTAAGTGTTTCTTCAACTGTTTGGCTATGATAATTACCAAGAAACTCCAGAAGAAGCACTGTAACAATAAAAAGGACAAAGGAAACGAGAAGCAGTATGGTGATCCACAGCTTCCCGACTACACTATTCCATATTCTATTCATTGCCGACCTCGAATTTATAGCCTACCCCCCAAACAGTAACAATCATTTTGGCAGCAGATTCCGACACGCGGTTCAATTTTTCGCGCAATCTTTTTACATGAGTATCGACTGTACGAAGATCACCGAAGAAATCATAATGCCAGACTTCTTTCAGTAAATGTTCCCGGTCAAACACTTTATCTGGAGCTTTGGCAAGAAAATAAAGCAATTCATACTCTTTGGGTGTTAAGTTCACTTCAGTGCCATCTGCAGTGACGCGATGTGCATCATGGTCAATTGTCAGATGGGGAAAGACGACAAGATCTTTGGATACAGTCGAACCGGCGGACGGTGAATAAGCAGATGATCGTCTCAAAATCGCTTTTACCCGTAATACAACTTCCCTTGGACTGAACGGTTTGACGATGTAATCGTCCGCTCCGGATTCAAAACCTTCCACCCGATTCGCCTCTTCACCTTTAGCAGTCAGCATAATGATCGGCGTCATTTTTGTTTCCCGCAATTCTGTTGCAACTTCAATGCCGTCTTTCTCAGGCATCATGAGATCCAGAAGAATGCAATGGTAATCTTTTTCATGAGCCATTTCCAGGGCCTGCACGCCGTCTTCAGCTTCTTCGACAAGATATCCTTCACGCTCCAGATACATTTTTAATAATCTGCGTATCCTTTCTTCGTCATCGACAACCAAAATTGTAATTTCCTCAGACATCATAATCCCTCCAACTTTCTTCTATTCTTACATTGTACCGATTACATTTCCAAACATAAATAAAAAGGGGTTTCTAAATATATACAGGATTTCCACTGAAAAAGCGGGTGGAGAAAAAATAACTTTTTCTCCACCCGCTTTTTTTATCTTTTCTGATTCAAAATTAACTGATTCTGATTACGCGTACGAATGCAGACCGGCAATAATCAGGTTGACTGCCACAAGATTGAACATGATGATCGCAAAACCGACAACACCAAGCCAAGCAGACTTTTCACCTTGCCAGCCTTTACCTAAGCGTAGGTGCAGGTAAGCGGCATAAAACAACCAGGTAACAAGTGCCCAAACTTCTTTTGGATCCCATCCCCAGAAACGGGACCAGGCAATTTGAGCCCAGATCATGGCAAAGATCAATGCGCCGAGTGTAAACAACGGGAACCCGATGATGACTGCTCGGTAATTGATTTCATCCATCAGTTGTAAATTGACGTTTTTAACAAATGGCTGCAAGATTGCTGCAATGCGTTTCCGTGCAATCAAGCGGATCAGCCAATAAATCACGGTTCCGACCAGGAAGGACCAGATTACCGTAGTAATCTTACTGGCATTCACGATAGCCGGAGTTTCGAAGAACGGTTCTATCGTTCCCGCGGTCAAAGATGTGAATTCATTCATGCCGACTAGCGGAGGCATATTATAGGTAATTGGAGATTCATTGCCATCTTTATCAATATAGTTGAATTCTGCTTCATAACCCGTCAGCGAGAAATAGCTGCTGGCGACAACGAATCCAATCACGATTACCAGCGAATACATAATGGCTTCCAGCCAAAAACGCTGTTGTGATTTCTTTTTCATGTCAACTACTTTTAATAGATAAACCAGTCCAGCGCCTGCGCTGATGGCAAGGATGCCCTCAGCAATAACGACAGTACTCACGTGGATCGCGAGCCAGTTTGTCTGCAAAGCCGGAATCAGCGGACTGAATTCACTTGGAAACATGCTGGCAAATGCAATAATCAGTAATGCGACCGGCAGTACAATCATACCCAGAACCGGAGTTTTATAAAGCACATATAGTACGATAAATCCACCGACAAGAGTCATACCGAAAGCTGTTGTGAATTCAAACATATTGCTGAGAGGGGGATGGCCTGTCACCATCCATCGAGTGATAAAATAGCCCAAATGCGACAGGAAACCGATTACTGTGATCACAAAAGCAATATTCCCCCAACGGCCTTCGGATTTGAAAGATCCCTCTTTATTGCCTTTAACCGCCCCACCGAAAACAAATGTGGCAATCAAATACGCTATGAAAGCAACGTAAAGTAAATTTGAACTTATTTCCGCCAACGTCATGACAACTCATCACCTTCCAATTTCTGCTCTTTCTTCAGCTTCTCCTGTATCTCAATTTCTTCCTGTTGATCCGTATAAGGTGGAAGGGATGCGAATTCGGAAACCTGATTAAGATCTTTCTTTAAACCAAACCAGTTTTTATTAGTATGACCGGCTAATACAAGTCTACCGTCTGGTTGTTTTTGAATCCAGAAACGGCGATGATTAAAATACATTCCTTGTGCAACACCGATCATGAAGATCAATCCGCCAAGGCCTAGAATTGGCAGAGTTTTGTCTTTACGGATAGTCAAGCCTGAAACATCACGGGTTTCAGCACCCTGGAATGTCAATTTATACTGATTGTCTCCAAGCGGTTCAATCGTATTTTGAATGACGATAAAGCTGACTTCCCCTTCAGGCGTTTCAGGTGTGAACATTTTCACCAAAAATCCAGGATTATTGGGAATTGGAGTCGCAGTCTGCGGCTCTCCGTCTACAAACCCGGAAAAGTCAGGATAATATCCCATCAGTTCCACGCGAGAACCACTTCCCAAATCATATGATTCTTCAGGGTTGTTAAGATCAACTGTTAGTGAACCGAGCGATTCTTCGGTCTCCTTATTCGTCAGATTGAAAGTCATCGCTTTCAATTCATTCAAGCGGAAATCCATCTGATAAATGGCATAGCCATCAAATTTCAATGGCTGATTCACTTGTATTGCGTGTTCTTTGACTTCATCCAAATCATCAGTAGCTCCCGGAAGACTTTCTTCCGGTGTTTGATAAAGAACGATATCCGTCTGGTAGTTCTTAGCTACAGTACCCACACGATCGATGGCTTCATCGAATTTCGCTTCTTCTCCTTCACCTGTATAGGTTTCCATCGTGAAGTTCTTGCTTTCAAGAAAATAACCTGGTGCATCAGGAATTGCGCGTGTTTCACCTTCACGGATCCATAGCGTCTCATCTACATAAAACCCGGGCATCATCCGGAGCATAACGCCAAAAAGGAAAATGATCAAACCGATGTGGTTAATATACGGGCCCCATCTCGAAAAACGGCCTTTTTCTGCAAGCAACCCGTTTTTATCCAGTGTAACTCTATATTTAAGATCTTTCAGCTTTTCTTCTGCCTTAAGCATCGAATCTTCAGGCGCAGGGCCATCGGCATATATACGCTGCTTATTCATGAAGCTGCGGTGCCGAAGAACACGCTGGTTTTTCAACGAACGATATAAAGGAACGAAGCGGTCCAGGCTTGCTACAATCAAAGAAATGGCAAGCATACCAACTAAAGCGATAAACCAGAAAGAACTATAAAGATCATGGAAGCCGAGAAAATGATAAATTTTCCCTATCTCACCATATACATCTGCATAATATGCTTTTATGGTCTCTTCTGTTCTGACTGGAACATTAACATATTGAGCCTGTGGAAGAATGGTTCCGATGGCTGCTGCCACCAGCAACAGTACGATAATACTGACTCCGACTTTAACGCTGGAAAAAAAGTTCCATATCTTGTCTATGATTGACTTGTTATAAGTCTGCGAACGCCGGGCTGTCCCTTCATATCGCATGTCCACCAATTTGTTATTTTGTCCTTCTTCCGTCAGTGACCTGCCGCAAGATTCACAGAGAATTGTGCCAGGTGGATTTACGTGACCACATTTGCATTGCATTTTATCCATCCCAAAAACTCCTTATTGAGGTTTGATTTCTTCCATGAAGCCTTTAATATCCTCTTCCGACATTTCGCCGGTGACAATCCTTTGGATATCACCTTCCGGATTCACCAAAACCGTTGTGGGCAAAGGACGGATGTTGTAAGCCGTCATGACCGATTTGGATCGGTCAATTGCTATCGGAAATGATAAATCAAATCTGTCGGCGAATGACTGCACTTCGAAATCTGATTGGGCGATGTTTACTGCAAGTACGTTGACACCCTGGTCTTCGAATTCTGTGAACTGTCGGTCCATTGCCGGCATTTCTTTAACACATGGCTTACACCACGTGCCCCAGAAGTTCAGGAAAACCCCTTCGCCTTCGTAGTCCGAAAGTTTGTGTTTGTTCCCTTCCATATCTTCAAGCACAAAATCAGGTGCCTTGTCCCCCACCTTAAGCACTTCAACATCTTCAGCAGTGACACTGTTGTAGATTGTGTAGCCGATTGCCAGGACCAGCAAAGATAATATAGCTAAACGCATAAAAGCGCGGTTTCTTTTTTTATTCGATTTTCCGGTATTGTTGTTTCCCATCATTTATTTCCCTCCTCCGAGGTCATTGATGAACTAATTATAGCAAAGTTTACTGGCCACAAAAGCTGGAGTTTTGAAGGGTTTGTGAACGTTAATGGCGTTTACCGGTTTCAGCCATTACACGCAGCAATTTTACTTCATGGGCAGTCAATTGCCGTGATTCGCCGGCATTCAGGCCGTGCAGAGTCAAAAATCCGAATTGTTCGCGGCTCAACTTCTGCACCGGATAGCCGATCGCTTCAAACATTCTTCTTACCTGCCGGTTGCGCCCTTCATGTATGGTGATCTGGACGATTCCCTTACCTTGCTTCTTATCCCCGGAAAGCAGTTTTACTTTTGCCGGAGCTGTCATACCGTCTTCAAGCTTTATGCCACGTTCAAGTTTTTGAAGATCCTCTTTTGCAGG
>CAZGMW010000015.1:0-13000 GCA_964526895.1 uncultured Planococcus sp.
AAGCCATCGAGCGTCAGGATGGACTCCGGATGAAACTGAATACCGGCAACCGGCAACTCACGATGGCGCACGGCCATCACTGCACCGTCGCTGGACCGAGCGGTTATCTCCAGGCATTCAGGAATGGACGGCGCCTCAGCTGCAAGAGAATGATAACGGGTAACTTGGGTCGGCGAATCGATGCCCGAGAACAACCCTCTCCTATCGTGAGTCATTTCAAAAACCTTGCCATGTATGGGCTGGCTGCCTTTAATGATGGTACCGCCGAAATATTCGACAATCGCCTGATGTCCGAGACAAACGCCAAGAATCGGAATTTTTCGGCTCAACTTTTCCAGCACTTCGCGGCTCGCGCCTTTCCTTGCAGGTCGGCCGGGGCCGGGTGACAGAACAATCAAATGGGGTGACAGTTCATCAATTTCTTCTGCAGTGATTTCCGCATTCTGAAAAACCCGCACATCGGGATCCAGCTGTTCAAAATAATGGACGAGATTATATGTGAATGAATCATGGTTATCGATAATAAGAATCATGGAACACACCTCTTTAATATGGATGTCAGGCTGTTCTATTATACGTGTTCTGATCGGCAAATTGCATTATTTCGGTATATCAGCGATTAGCAGAAAAACAAGGTGCCAGTCACCCGCTCAATTCTGACACATTAAATCTGCAAACCCGGATTGTCCTTCATTCCATGCCACAAATCGGTTTGCTCGATTTGATGCGCCAATTGCAGCAGCAGATGCTCCTGCCCTTTGCCCGCCATCACCTGCACGCCAAGCGGCAAGCCGTTTTCGGTGACATGGACGGGAATCGATGCCGCCGGCTGGCCGGTCAGATTGGCGAGTTGTGTGTACGGTGTATAGGTAAGGCTCGGCAAAAACATATCGTAGATAAGCTGCTGTTGGCCAGCCATGGTCGAGGTACGCGCCCAATCGTCGAGCAGGGCTGTCCGGGATTCCTGGCTATGCGTCAGTTCGCCGACTTTTGGTGCCGGATAGGCGGTCGCCGGAGTCACGTAGAAATCATAGCTTTCGTGAAGCGCAGCCATTTTCGCAGCTGCCGCGTCCCATGAAGCGAGACTCGCTGAGTAATCGGCAGCCGACACTTTTAATCCCGCTTGGCTCAAGAGCCATGACTCGATTTCCATATCACCGGCTGTCAATGCGCGTCCCGCTCCTTTTTCAAGATTGCGCACGAGCAACGCCATTTCCCCGCTGTTCATCAAATAATAATCCTGCATTAAACCGATCCCATCAATGCCATTGTGTTTTTCTTCCACCACATGCCCTTGCTGTTCAAGCCATTTCACCGTTTTCATGACCGCTTGCCGGGCGTCTTCAGAAACCGGGGTGCCCACAGGAGACTCGATTGAAAATGCAATTTTCATGGGCCGCGAAAGACTGCGTTTCATTTCCTCAAGGTATTTCCCGGGAAATAATGGCGTATGAAAAGCGGCTGCCGGCTGTATGGTCTGCAATAAATCCAGCATCGCTGAACTATCACGTACCGTTTTAGTCAGCACAAAATCGATGGATGCTCCCTGCCATTGCCGTCCGGCTCCCGGTCCAACAGGCATGCGGCCGCGTGTCGGCTTCAAGCCGAACAAACCGGTAAAAGATGCCGGAATACGGATGGATCCGCCACCATCACTCGCACCCGCAACCGGCACAATGCCGGAAGCAACAGCAGCAGCCGAACCGCCGCTCGAGCCACCGGGGGAATAATCGGGATTCCACGGATTGCGGCTCGCACCGTAAAGTTCCGGTTCGCTGATATTTTTCAAACCGAATTCAGGCGTGTTCGTGTGTCCGATAAATGTGAACCCGGCGTCCCGCAGCTTCGCGGTCAAATGTGAATCCTGGGCAGCTTTCATTTCCTTCAACAATTTCGAACCGGCTGTCAGTTTTTCGCCCTTCAGCGCCTGCGAAATGTTTTTGAGCGCCATTGGGACTCCGGTGAATTCTCCTGAAGAGACTGAATTCATTTCTTTTTGCGCCAACTCCAGACGTGTTTGTGTAAATGCGTTCAATTCAGGGTTGACCTGCTCAAGCCGATTGGAACTCAGCGTCAACAATTCCTCCCCACTCACTTCCCTGTTCTTTAATAATGTATTTAAGCCGACCGCATCCAATTGGATGTATTCTTTTAAATCCACTGTGATTCCCCTTTTCACCAAACTAATTTAAATAATACAGAAATTATATCATCTCTTCTTTTCAAGGGGCTCCTCTGTTCTCTGCATAGATATTATTATTCACTAAATAATAATATCTTTTTGAATAAGGGCATTGACATTTAAATTCTCATGACTACAATTGATATTGAGAATCATTTTCAACTAAAAATCAAAGGAGAGATAATTTACATGAAAAAGCTTTTATTTCTACTTATTGCGTTGACTGCATTGATCCTGGCCGCTTGTGGTGAACAGGCGAAGGAAAAAGAAACGGAAAGCAACACAGCTGCCGAAGCAACCGATGGCCAGGAAGTCAATTTGTATACGGCACGCCATTATGATGTGGACGATGAGTTATATGCCAAGTTTGAAGAAGAAACTGGCATTAAAGTCAACGTGATCAAAGGTGAATCCGACGAATTGCTTGAGCGCATCAAACGTGAAGGCGATGCAACAGAAGCGGACTTGTTCTTGACGGCCGATGCCGGACGCCTTTACCGTGCGAAAGAAGACGGGTTGCTTCAACCGGTCTCCAGTGAATTGCTTGACGAACAAATTCCCGCTAATTTCCAGGATACAGACCAAATGTGGTATGGCCTGACAAAACGTGCACGTGCGATTCTGTATAATAAAGAAACTGTTAAACCGGAAGAGCTTTCAACTTATGAAGCGCTGACTGAAGATCAATGGAATGACCGCGTGCTGATCCGCAGTTCAGATAATATCTATAATCAGTCCCTTTTGGCTTCAATCATCGAAATCAACGGTGAAGAAAAAGCGAAGGAATGGGCAGCCGGCATGGTCGATAACTTTGCGCGCGATCCTGAAGGCGGAGACCGTGACCAGGCGAAAGCCATTGCTGCCGGCATCGGTGATGTGGCAGTTACCAACAGTTATTATTATGGCCAGATGCTGAATTCCGAAGATCCTGAAGAAGTGAAGGTCGCTGAAAGTCTGGGCATCTTCTTCCCGAACCAGGAAACAACGGGTACACACGTCAATGTCAGCGGCGCAGGTGTTGTGAAAGCATCGCCGAACAAAGAAAATGCCATTAAATTGCTTGAATTCCTATCCGCTCCGGAAGCACAGGAAACATTCGCTTCAGCCAATTACGAATACCCGGTCAACGAAAACGTTGAACCGAGTGAATTACTGAAGTCTTGGGGCGAGTTCAAAGAACAGGATATTCCGTTGTCTGTACTAGGTGAAAATAACGCCAAATCAATCTTGATCTTCAATGAAGTCGGTTGGAAATAATAAAATGCAAAAACCCTTGCTGCGAGTTTATCCGCAGCAGGGGATTTCTTGTGATTGGAAGGAGGGGCCTGAAGCATGCAGAATAGATTCGCCAATGTAAATACGTGGACAGTCGGCGCGGTGATCATCATCATCCTGCTGTTTCTGCCGAATCTGACAATTGTTGGCGGCTTGTTCACTCCTTCCAATGACAATTGGGAGCATATGAAGGAATTCGTACTTTGGGGATTCATCAAAAACTCTTTGATTTTAACCGCTGCGACAGCTTTCTTCACGATTCTGATCGGCTTGAGCCTGGCGTGGCTTATCGCGCAATATGATTTTCCAATGCGCCGCTTTCTGAAATGGGCGCTGATCCTGCCACTTTCCATTCCGCCGTTCATCGGCGCCTATACCTATCACGGCATGCTGAGTTATACCGGTTTCATCCAAACCACCTTGCGGGAAAACTTCGGCATGGCGATCAATCCCGCTTTTTTTGATATCATGAATTTACCGGGTGCCGTTTTCATTTATACGATGTTCCTGTTTCCATATGTCTACTCGATAACACAGGTTTATCTTTCCCAGCAGTCCGCTTCCCTGATCGAGAGTACGCGCCTTCTCGGCAAAGGGCCTTGGAAAACTTTTTTTCAGGTCGTGCTGCCAATTTCCCGGATTTCCATTATCGCCGGAGCCAGTCTGGTCGTTCTTGAAGTATTGAACGACTATGGCGTGGTAAAATATTACGGAGTTCAGACATTCACCACTGCAATTTTTCAAACCTGGTTCGGACTGGGAGATATCGAATCGTCGATCAAACTTGCCGCCTCACTCATGGGCTTTGTCATTTTGCTGCTGATGATTGAAAAACTTCTCAGGGGCCGGCGGCAATACAGCTATTCAACAACCAAAGTCCGGCCCCTTCCACTGATCAAACTGTCAGGCTGGAAAGCGGCAACCGCTGCAGGATTCGGTTTCGTTATACTATCGCTGGCCTTTTTTATACCGGTCGCCCAATTGATCGACTGGACTGTTCTGACGTTCGGTACGATTCCAATGGACGAGTTCATGAGTTATGTAAAAAATTCCGTTTTCGTTGCGGGCCTCAGCGCAAGCTTGATCATCGCCTTTGCGCTCATTGTAGGCAATTTTGCCCGCATGGTGAAGGGACGGCTGGGCAAGCTCTTGCCGCGGCTGACGGTTCTCGGTTATTCGATACCTGGCGCCGTCATCGCTGTGGCTGTAGTCACCGCCTTCATCGGACTGGACCGTTTTTTGGCGCCGTTTTATAAATGGGCCGGCTTTAGCACGACACTTGTACTCAGTGTCAGCATTGTGCTGCTGGTGTCCGCCTATATCATCCGCTTTTTTGCGATTGGCTATAATTCCATCGAAACCGGCTATGATAAAATCGGCACCGATTTCCGTGATGCTTCACGAACACTCGGATTCGGCGTCACGAAAACATTTTTCAAAGTCGACATGCCCATGATGAAAGGCGCCATCATCAGCGGTTTTATCCTGGTTTTCATCGACGTATTGAAGGAAATCCCTTTGACGTTGATCCTGAGACCATTCAATTTTGATACTCTCTCGACTAAAGCTTTTCAATATGCAAGTGACGAAAAGATTATGGAAGCTTCTCAGGCTTCATTGTTGATCATCGGCATCAGTGCACTGGCCATTGTTTTCTTCTATAAGTTCCTTGAAAGGGAGTTGGACTAGTATGTTTGTAGCGATTGAAGGGGTTTGTTTTTCGTATGCAAATGCCCAAACGAGAACATTGGACAATTTCACATTGGAGATTGAAAAAGGTGAAGTCATCTCCATTCTTGGACGCAGTGGCAGCGGGAAAAGTACGGTGCTGCGCTTATTGGCAGGCCTTGAAAAACCTGAAAAAGGCCGGCTCATCATCCAGGACAAAGTGCTTTTTGACAATAAAACCTTTTTGCAGCCCGAAAAACGCGGCATCGGCATGGTATTCCAGGATTACGCACTTTTCCCTCATTTGACTGTTGCCGAGAATATTCTCTTCGGACTGTTCCGGATGAAAAAATCCGACAAAAAAAAGCGTCTTCAGGAAGTATTGGATCTTGTGGAGTTGCAGGATTTCGGAAAACGCTATCCGCATCAATTGAGCGGCGGACAGCAGCAGCGGGTCGCCATTGCGCGGGCCGTTGCACCAAATCCGCATCTGATCCTGCTTGATGAGCCGTTCAGCAATCTGGACGCCGAACTGCAAGGAAAAATCCGTGAAGAACTGCGAGATATTTTGAAAAAAGCGAATATCACATCGATTTTCGTTACGCATGATGAAAAAGATGCCCATATTCTGGCGGACCGCATCGTTAAATTAAAGGACGGCTGCATCGATTTTGTCGGCCGCCCGTGCGACATGCTCGACACATACCGCCAACCCGGCAGCGTTCAGCAATCCACAGAGGGCTTTGTCGAGAAAAGCATCATAGGTGTCTAAAATTGAAATCCCCGCGGCTCGCTTGATGAGCCGCGGGGATTTCTTTGGTTTCGGGGTTATATGAAAATTATTGTGAATACCGGTTTATTGTCAAGTTGAGCAAAATTATGCTTTTCCCGCGTGTAACCGATCGGCACTTCTAAAAACTTATAATATTGGGGAAACCAGCCGGGCAATATCCTGTTTCGCCCGGTCCATCAGTGACTGATTTTCAAATTCTTCTTCCGTTAATTCGACTGACAGTTTTTTGTCCTGAAAGAAGGTATCAGCCATTTCACGGCTTGCCTCCCTGCCATAAACAAATGCATTCAATTCGAAATTCAAAACAAAACTGCGGATATCCATATTCGACGAACCTATCGTATACATCTTTTCGTCGACAACCATGGTTTTCGCATGTAAAAAGCCATTTTTATAACTGAATACTCTGGCGCCGTCCTGAATCAATTCGCGGACAAATGCCAGCGTGGCGGAACGCACAAATATATGATCCGGCTGGTGGGGAATCATGATCTGGACGTCGACCCCGCCAAGTATCGCGGTTTTGAAAGCATCCATAACCGACTTATCCGGAATGAAATACGGTGTCTGCAGATAAATGGTTTCACGCGCATGATAAATCATTTTCAGCATGCCATTTTTAATATCTTCGTGCGTCTCCAGTGGACCGCTTGCCACAATCTGTGACAGTGTTCCGCTTTTATGATCCATCTCCGGAAAATAATTCTCGGCATACTTCATCGGATATTTTTTCGCCGCCTGATTCCAGTCGATGAAAAACCGGTTCTGCAGCGAATGGACGATTTCTCCTTTAACACGCAGATGGGTATCCCGCCAATAGCCGAGTTCCTTTTTCCCCAAATATTCATCGCCAATATTGAATCCACCAACATAGCCGACTGTGCCATCCACAACCGCCACTTTCCGGTGATTGCGGTGATTCAGTCGAGGATTGATTGTCGGAAGCAATGCCGGCAAAAAAGCCACTGCCTTTCCTCCCGCTGCATCCAAACCGTCAAAGAAATCTTTCGGCAGGCTGCTTGACCCCAAATCATCATACAGAAACAGCACTTTCACGCCTTCTCGCGCTTTTTCTATCAACAAATCCAGCAAACGCTTTCCGAGATCGTCATTCCGTACAATGAAATATTGCAGGTGGATATGGTCCTGCGCTTGTCGGATATCTTTAAAAAGATCATCAAATTTTCTTGCACCATCATTATAGACAACAATATCTGTAGCTGTTGACAGGGGTGCCCCTGTTCTTGCCATATTCATTTCAATAAGATCTTTCACTTCTTCAGCAACCGGTGAAGACATATCAAGTTCACCGGACCTCAACTCGTCCAGCTGCCGCTTGGCCCTATCCGTAAAATCGGGATTTTCATAAGCCACCGGCCGATTCAATCTTTCCGGGCGCAAAGTTTTTCCAAATAACAAGTAAAGCACAAACCCTACAACCGGCATGAAAAAAAGGATTAAAATCCAAGCCCATGCTGAAGAAGCCGATTTCCGCTCATAGAATAAAATGAAAAATGCCAGTATGACATTCAGGATGATAAATATGTTGCTTACAGTACTCCACCATTCAAATGAAATCTTAATCCCTCCCTTTCGCTTTTTTTACAGGGTCAACAATCATAAATCCGTTGCTTATTCTATATCCTGCTTCTTATGATTATAACGGTTTCTTACCCGGTTTTTAAAGCAAAAGAAAAAGCCAGCCGCATTCAGCGATTGGCTCGTTTAAACTTAATCCTCTATGCCTTCTTTCGGCTCGTCTTCCGGAATAATTTCTTCTTCGCCTTCTTCAGGCGTTACATCGATATCTTCATCGACAGGTTGTTCATCTTCAGCGTCTCCGCAGGCAGACAGCATCCCGACAGACAGAAATGCAGCTGCTCCAAGTTTCACCCATTTGGATTGTGCCATTCGAAATCCTCCTTTTTCCAGTCAATTGTTCTATATTGTCCTTTACCCTTTATGGAAAGGTTAAACACATTCAGGTGGAATCCGGGGAGTGTTGAGTCAGTTTTCACTTTCCGCTAAATGACTCGATCGGCTGATTTGAAAGACGTTCTTACCTTCCAGTTCGTTTAAATAGCCGGTCAGATCCAGGGTGGTGCTGTCGAGGTCTACTTGTTCAAAATCGAAGATGCCACTTGGCAATTCCATATCGAATCGTATTGTTTTACCAGCTTCAATGTTATAGAGTCGCTCGTCAACTTGGAATGGATTGCTGCTGCTGCCGTTTTCAATTTTAATCGGATGGCTCATCCGAAAAACACCATCGATGATGTCATGCTCTGTCCCATTTATCAATTCAATGGTATAAACCCGGTTCACTTCATCCACTTGCTCCTCTTCAACAATCTCAAACTCGATGCCTTCGAGATCTTGGACGGTATAACCCATTTCACCGTTTTCGGCCGGCGTCATATAATCTGTTTCTGGCCCGGCTTCCAAAAGACCGGAATCCATTGCATAGATAAAGCCAAGAAACATGAATAGCGCTGCTGCAGAGGCAAGCACTGTCCAGTACACTGGCTGGAAATGCCGAACTGCATGTTCAGCATTTTGCGTCTTCTGCCGGATCGCCATTTTCTCTTCCTGTGAAAAATGGACATTGTCATTGGCCACCCGTTTTAATTTCACTGAAACGTTCCGGTCAAACTCTTCCATTGCCGACACCCCTTTCAAGTTTTGCCTGCAGCGCTTGCTTGCCACGAAGCAACCGCGATTTCACTGTGTTCAATTTGATTTCCAGCACATCTGAAATTTCCTGCATTGTCATGTCCTGATAATAATAAAGAATAAGAACTTCCTTGTACTTAGCCGGCAGCGCCGCAATTTTCGCCACTACTTCTTTGGCATCCTCTTCGCCTAGTAACTCCTCTTCAGCGGAGCTCTCTTTTTTCAGCAGTTTCACCGCCGGTTTATAAATAAGGTTTCGTATGCTCCATAGCCGGTGGTAATCTTTGCATTTATTGATAGTCATGCGAATCAACCAAGTTTTATAGCTCGCTTCATGGCGGAATCCTGACAAATTCTTAAAAGCACTGATAAAAACTTCCTGAATGATATCTTCGCATTCCGTCTGATCCTGCACATATAAAAATGCAATCCGTTTTAGTTCTGAGCCATATTGCTGCATCAGATCTTCAAGTACTTCATGTTCATCGGCAGTCTCCTGCCACATTTCCTTATTCGCCTCGCCGGCTCCTGATGTTTCCATGCGCCAATGCAACTCCCTTCAAAGATTAGACGGACGCCAAAAGCATATTGACCCATAATTTTTCATTATAAATGAAAAAAGCTCCGCAGATGCGAAGCCTTTGAATTGTGTGGGTGACTGGCACCTTCACTAATTTTTCAGTTTCCCCAGGCAGCTGCCTGTTTTCTTAATCGTCCGTAATACGCCCATATCCGCACGATGAATGTGCCGAAAATCAGAATGGCGATGATGAATAAGCCGCTACTGTACCATGATAGCCAATCCTGCATTGTATCTGCTCTGCTTATATTCCCGATGATAAAATAAATGTAAAAAGCCACTAGCGGTGAAAATACCACCGTATAAGTCAGCGCAATTCTCTTCGCATGTTTGAGCCGGCTGCTCCTATCGCTGTATAGCTGCGGCCGCTCTTCCTTTCCTTCATATGACTGGCTCCAGATCGTCCAATTCTCCATATTTGAGTATGAAACGAATTTCTCCTTCCATCCCGCTTCCCGGTGAATCGAATAGTAACTTTCGGTCGGACTTCTTTGATAATCCACTCGGTAAGCGATGTGCTGCGGTTCCCCTTTTATAAAATAAAACACGTTGCCGATTTTATTGACTCGATGCAGATTAAAGCCTTTCAGTTCCATGGATTCCAGCCACTGCTCCATTTTGTCAGGCGAATAAATCCAGGCAAACTTTACTTTTCTCACCAAGCGGCCCGCTTTTTTTAATTCCTTTTCCTTCTGTGTATCCAGTTGCTGGTGCATGAAAACCGCATCAACGTTTTCTGTTCCCTGCAGTTGCCTGTTCGTCCGCGTAATCTTAACGATCGAATAAATCCCGAAAATCACGCTGCCTAAGACAAAGGCCATGAAAAGATACGTCACGATCCACATTGAACTCTCTACAATATTGCTGCCGCCTTCCAGTACCCAGCCAGTGAACATTGCAAAAGTGAAATTCAACAGAATGGCAGTGAAATAAGCGATCATCGCATAAAATAAATAAGTAAGGAATCGGTTTTGCTTTACTATTCCGTCCCGCACTGGTGAGGTCCTGATGGCATTTTTCGGCTGGCTGTTTGAGGTGAATTCCCAATTTCCAACAGTCGCAGCCTTTTCCCACCCTTCACTCTGCAGTGTTTTCGGCAATACAGACGAACTCATCTTGTCGTACGCTATGCGGTATACCCGTTTTGCCGGTTCCCGCTCCTGAAAATAAAAGCAGCGTGTCCACCGGTTTAACCGGTCAAACACTAAACCTTGTGCAGCCATGTCCGATAGCCATGACTCTGTCTGTTGAACGTCGTAACTCCATAACGGGCGGTACACTTTTTTCATTCGAATTCCCCCTCAAACGCAATTGCATTGCTATGGATTTCTTTGATTCTTATGATCTCTGCCTTCATCAATTCTTTGCCTGCGTGGGTGATTTCGTAGACGGTCTTCCGCTGTTCATCGGCGAACACCGTGATCACGCCGTCTTTCTGCATTTTGGTCAACGTGCCATAAACCGTGCCGGACCCGAGAACCAGGCGGCCAGCTGTAATATCTTCTACATGCTTGACGATACCGTAGCCGTGCCGGGGCTCAGTCAGGGACAATAAAATATAGAAAGCCGTTTCTGTCATCGGTACGTATTTTTTCAACATTTTTCGAATTTCCACGGCCAGCCCTCTTCTTCACTATGTCATACCTCGACTATATCACGACGTGACATATTTGAAAAGAATTTTTTTCCTCTCAGGAAATACTCAACACCGACGGGCAGATCTCATTAATACCATTCAATATAAGCAAGCGCATAATAGAAAAGCAGCAGACTGAAACTTTCAGTCTGCTGCTTTTTGAGTTGCGTTTAAATTGTGTGGGTGACTGTCACCCTGTCTTTATCCTGCCACCAGTACAGCCGCCAATCGTTTTTCCACCGCAGCTATAAGGTTTTCACAACGGACCCGGTCTTTTTCCTCCGGGCTCAATTCCACTTTCAATACCGCGGCGAGACGTGTCTGTTCGAACAGCATATCCCGGAACCGGTCAACAGCGCCGCAATACTCCGCAAAGAAGCTATCGCCAGTACCAAACACTGCCGTTACGATACTCTTGCATTCCATGTTCTCAAAATGCCTGTAGACTTTACGCATCTCGTGCGGAATCTCTCCGCTTCCCCATGTATAGGTGCCAACCAGGATGGCGTCGAAAGTCTCCACTTTTTCTTTGCAGAATTCCTTCGGGCTGAATACCCGGACATCCTGCCATCGTTCCTGTGCACATTCCAGCAGCATACCTGCCAATTCTCCCGTATTGCCCGTGACCGAACTGTAGACTATGGCGATTTTACGATCACAGTTCATCGAAGCCATTGGACTGGGACACTTTCGAATAAGTACGTGATTTCTGCTCAAAGAAATCCGATTTCGTGCCGTTCATCATGTCGTCGCCGAATACCTGAATCCATGGCATGGGGTTGCTGCGCTCTTCGTAAAGATTTTTCATGCCCAGCTGACGCAATCGTTTATTGGCCAGATATTCCACGTAATCAGCGAACTCCTCTAAATCAAGTCCTTCGATATCAGCCAAAATATATTCTGCCCATTCTTTTTCAAGCTGCACCGCCTGATCCACTGTACGGTAGATATAAGCGATATTTTCTTCATTATTCAACTCAGGATTTTCCGTCAAGAGGATCCGGACAAACTGGCCGATGAAGTAAGCGTGCTGCATCTCGTCGCGCTGAATATAGCTGATCATCGTGCTCGTTTTCAGCATCTTCTGCTGGCGCGCCAGGTGATAGAAGAACGCAAAACCGGCATAGAAATAAATGCCTTCGAGGTTGATCGAATTGATGCCCAGCTGGAATAAGCTTTGCGGCGTCGGGTTTTGCCGGAATTCTTCGTAAGCATCAAGAATCAAATCATTGCGCTTGCGCACAACGGGATCGCTTTTCGCCTGGTCAAAGCGCGAATTTTGTTCAGCCACTGACACGAGCGAACTCAGAATATAGGAATAAGATTCGTTATGGACCGCTTCCTGCTGGGAGATAACTGCAAAAATCGCTTTAAAACTTGAGTCGGTGACATAATCCATCGCCATCGTCATCGTCGGTGTCTGCAAGGAATCGAGCGACGCCAGCTGCGTATTAATGCGCAGGAACACGTCGCGCTCCGTATCCGTCAGGTGTTCCCATTGCTTGATATCATCCTGCATATTGATTTCCTGTGCTTTCCAGAAATTCGACAAGAGCGTCTGATACAGGTCATACATTTGCGGATAAGCGATATCGTTCCAGTTCAATAAACCCGATGATTTACCGTTGAGTATGCCTGTCGATTTATTTGGATGCTCCGGATTGAGCAATTTGATCTTTGTTAAAGGTGTATCGATTGCCATTAGAAGTCCCCCCTTAGCTTTGGCACGCTTCGCATTCTTCGATTTCTGCCTGCGAAGTGCTGCGCACGTAATAAGTCGTTTTCAATCCCTGCTGCCATGCTTCCAGGTGAAGCTCCAGCAATTCCTTAGCCTTCACGGTATGCGGTACATACAGATTGAAGCTGATTGCCTGGTCGATATGGCGCTGCCTTGCCGCATTCTGGCGGATGCTCCATTTCTGATCCAGTACGTGTCGCGCGCGGCGGTAATAATCGTAGGTGTTATGATCCAAGTCCGGCGCCGTCACTTTAAATTTAAAGTTCTTCTTCTCTTCCGCATATTCCACGGCGTAGAGCGGATCGATGCCGTCTGTGGAGCCGCCGATTTTCGCTGTCGACGAGTTCGGCGCAACAGCCATCATCCAGCCGTTGCGGACGCCGTTCTCTGCAATTTCCTCTTGCAGCTCCTGCCATTTCTCGCCTTCATAGCCTTTGCGGCTGAAATACTCGCCC
>CAZGMW010000016.1:0-12954 GCA_964526895.1 uncultured Planococcus sp.
GAATTGTCATTCATCTTTACTTATTCGGTGTCTTTTTCCAAAATCCTCTATTTTACATGAGAGAATTTTTGATTACATACTTTCATATAAAGATTGTACAGGTTTGATCAATACGCGGTTAACTTCTTCGATCATTTGGCTAAGGCCCATTTCCGCTTCCAGCATTGCAAGAATTTTCTCGTTTTGCTGAGCAGCCTGAGCTGTAGTTTGTGCACCCATCATTTCTTCTTCAGAGATTTCTTCACCCTGCTGCTGTTTCTGTTGCAATGTGATCTGAAGATCGCGGAAGCTCTTGAATAATTCATTGGCCTCGTCATCTGATTTCACGTTTTCCACAGCTGCTTCAAGCTTCTGAAATTCCTCTGTTGAACGGAAAGTGCTTTCTAATTTGTTGATGTCGTCATAAATGTTTACTGCCATTATAATTCTCCTCTACATTATATTCAGCACTGTGACCAGCACTCCTTGAAGAATACCTACGGCTCCCCCAATGAATGCGCCCAGTACTGTGATCATTTTGAATTCTCTCCGTGAAATCCCCAGAACCAATTCTTCCAGGCGGCTCAGCGGCAAAGAATCCACTTGCTCTTTCACCATACCTTCAATATTAATCTTGTGTATGGTCTCTTCCAATTTTTGCTCCCCTTGCTCGAAAATGAAATCGGTGACAAGCGGAGTAAAGTTTTCACTTGTCCATTCTAACCCTCCCGGCCAGGACTGTGCAAGTGTCGTGTTTAAACGGGCTTCAATATTGGCAGTTTCTCTAACATATTGTTTTACCGCTTCAAGAGCCGGATTAAAATCGAATTCATCAAGCAACGCGTCAGCCCGGCGATCCTGGAGTTTATCCCATTCGGCGTAAGCAATCGAAACCAATAATTCAAAGGTTTTCGGGGAATTCAGGAATTTGATGATTTCTGGCTGAATCCGGTCAACCAGCGGACGTGACTCCCCGAGTATTGAATGCAGCATATTGCCTACTCTGCCGCGAGACGCCAAAAACTCATCAAGAAGAGTTTTGATTGCCCGTCTGCCCTCTACCGATTCAAAATAATCTGAACCTCTATCAATGCCGTATTTCACCGATTGGATCATTTTCACTTCAGCTTCATCTTTCCATGATGCCGGCATCAATTCCCGGACAGTCTTCCCATCGATATAGGAAAGCAGTGCATCATACTGGTATTCGACCAGTTTATCGATTTTGCCTTCGATTTTCGTTTCCATATTTTTCTGGCCTGCTGCATCCAGCCAATTTCTGAATGTTTTCGGGGAATCAAATACATGTTTAGCCAATTGGCGCTGAATCCATTTTTCGGTTTTCACACGCATTTCTTCATTGAAAAAGCGCTTTTTGAAGGTAGCTGGCGTCAGGAGATGCTCGACTACCGTGCGTCCAAGCTGGGTGGAAAGTTCATCGCGCCTTTTTGGAATGAGTCCTGGTGTGAAAGGAACGCGAAAATTCCCTATATATTTTGCTTCATATGGCCAAAAAAGCATTTTAATGGCAATGTGGTTGGTGACGCCACCGATTAGAGCACCGATGAACGCCATAAAAATTAATGTAAGGATGATATCCAATTTCGTCACTCATTTCTTTTTTCTTCTTTGTCAATCCTGTTTACTGTCTATATAATGGAAGCAATAAGCAAAGGAGGATCTGTATGCTGCAGCATTTTAAATTTACACCTATGTTTGAAAACCGCCAGCTTCCAGGATGGAATATCTCATTCTTCTACAGGAATGAGCGCATCACTGGAGAATATCACCCCGATGGCACCATCACTTGGGGGAAACGCGAGCCAGAAGATGAAGAAATCGTCAAAAAGATGATCCACGAGCTGATGCTCTTTCATGTATACGATTAAAGCGCTGGCGCAGTCGGCATCGCGACGTCCTGTCGCGCCGACTGCATGACCCACATCCTGTGGGCCTAGGTTCCAGCGCTTTTTTCATCCGTTCCTTCATTATAGAGTAAAGTATTGTAAATTTAATAGTAATAGCATTTTATGTATACCCGTGAATAAAAAAAGGGAACGCCCCCCTTACCCGATTTTCTGGGCAGAAGACATTCCTGATTGGATCTGATACATCTGGTAATAGGTGCCGCCGAGTTTCATCAGTTCATCATGTGAACCGGACTCCGCAATTTCACCGCGGTCAAGAACCAAAATACGATCCGCATTTTTAATAGTAGATAATCTGTGTGCGATGATGAAAGTCGTTCTTCCTCTTTTCAGTACTTCCATCGCATGCTGGATTATTTCTTCCGTTTCGGTATCAATATTCGACGTGGCTTCATCCAGGATCAGTATTGCCGGATCAAAAGCCAAAGCGCGTGCGAAAGATACCAATTGGCGCTGCCCCGAGGACAAGGTGCTTCCTTTTTCGACAACGGGCTCATCGATGCCGTTTGGCAAATGCTTCAGTACCCGTTCACCGCCGACTTCTTCCAATGCTTTGATCGCCCGTTCACGGCTGATACGCTTATCGCCGAGTGTAATATTCGATTCGATTGTACCGGAGAACAAATACGGATCCTGCAAGACAATGCCCATATGTTCCCGCACAGCTTGCCTCGACATATCATTGATATTGACGCCATCGATTGTAATGCTGCCTTTGGAAACATCATAGAAGCGGAACAGCAAATTCATGATGGAGCTTTTCCCTGAACCGGTGTGGCCGACGAGCGCTACAGTTTCTCCTTGCCTAGCTTCGAATGACAAGTCCTTCAAAACATATTCTTCATCTTTATAAGCGAACCAGACATCTTCAAATCTAACATTGCCTCTGTATCTTGCGATTTTTTCATCGCTGACATCTTCACCGCTTTGGTCAAGCAAGCGGAATACACGTTCTGCAGCCACCAATGCCTGTTCCAGTTTTGCAAACTGGTTAACGATTCCGCTGATCGGATTGAAAAGTCGGATGATGTAATCGACAAATGCGTAAAGTACACCTACAGTAACAACTGTATTGCCGGTCATTGCTGTACCACCGAAATACCAGATAAAAGCAATGAACACCATTGAGCGGAGTACCCCCACCATATTATGTGAGGCGGCAGCTTCTAAAACCAGCAATTTCTGCTGGAACTTGAAATGCACATTGTTCATCGTCTCAAATTCTTCTTTCATCTGCTTTTCTCGCCTGAAAGCCTGAATGATCGTCATCCCTTGGATCGACTCATTGATCATTGCATTCATATCACTGACCTTCTCACGAACCACATGGTTATAGTTTGCTGCGTATTTCCGGTAGACAAGCATCCAGACATATAACAGCGGCACAATGGCAAATGTGATGAGCGCCATGCGCCAATCCAGATAGAACAAAGCAGCGTAGATACCTGCCATGTACATAAAACTTGTGGCAAACTGCGACAGTACAGTAACAAATAATTCCCGGATCACTTCCGTATCATTCGTAATTCTTGCCACGACTTTGCCCGCGGGAAGATTATCAAAATAACGGATCGGCAATCTTTGAACATGTTCAAAAACATCATTTCGCATTTTCCGTATAACTCTATTGGCGCCTTTCTGCAACAAAATGTATTGCAGGTACCGGAATACTGCTGTAACGATTCCGAGTGCGAAAAACAGTGTCAACAGGTAGGCGATCGGTTCAAAATCAATCGCTTCTCCGGAGGTAGCTATGTGATTATCGATTATCTCTTTAGCAATCAGCGGAGTCGCAAGATCTGCTGCGACAGCAATCGCAAGAAAAAACAAGCCGACGATAATTACACTTTTAAAATTCAATGCATACTGCAATAATCTTTTTCCTGTCGTCATTCTTACACCTCCTCAATCTGCTGGCGGAGGAATTGTTCGTTATACCATCCATTGTTCTTCAGCAAATTTTCATGAGTTCCTTCTTCAATGACTGCTCCATCATCCAATACGACAATCCAGTCTGCATGCTGTACGGCAGACAAGCGATGAGTGGTGATAATCGTCGTCTTTCCGGAACGCTCTTTCTGTATATTTTCAATAATCCGTGCTTCTGTTTTCGCATCGACTGCGGACAGGGAATCATCAAGGATTAAAATTTCAGGATTTTTAATCAATGCTCTCGCTATTGAAATCCGCTGTTTTTGACCACCTGACAATGCGACCCCTTTTTCTCCTACTAAGGTATCGAGACCATTCGGCAGCATTTCAAGATCTTTTGTAAAATGGGAAAGCCGAATTGCTTCCGCGATATCTTCTTCTGTCGCATCCGATTTACCGAACAGGATATTCGCCCGGATTGTGCGAGAAAACAAAACATGATCCTGCGGCACATAGCCGATCCAGCCCCTAAGCTGATCTTTCGTCAAATCTGACAGTTCGATGCCGTTAAGCAAAATGGAACCTTGCCCGGCTGGATATTCCCGCATCAATTGCTTCACGAAAGTCGTTTTGCCGCTTCCTGTTTTGCCGACGATGCCAAGCGTTTGTCCGCTGTTCATCGATAGATTGATGCCTTGCAGATTAATGGAACTTGACTGTGGATAGGTGAAGCTGAAGTCTCGGAAACCGATATTTTCCGGCTTATCAGCATATGCAGGTTTCTCCGGATCCACAACATCTTCTTTATAGTCAAGGGTTTCATTAACACGATCTAATGAAGCATTGCCCCGCTGAAGAATATTGATCAACTCCCCGATTGCGAACATCGGCCAGACGATCATACCAAGATAGACATTGAATGCCACCAAGTCGCCGAGTGTCATAGTCCCTTCTGCCACCAGGATGGCACCATATCCAAGGCCGATCATATAACTGATTGCCGTCAGCACTTTGGTGACCGGTGCAAATAACGCGTCAATCCGTTCTACTGCCATATTCTTTTCATAGACATCATCCGTCATTTCAGCGAATTGCTGCTCGGAAGCGCGTTCCTGTACATATGCCCTCACGACTCGAACACCACCCACCGATTCAAGAACACTGTCATTCATGTCTCCGAAAGCATCCTGAGCCAAAGTGTAGCGCTCATGGATTTTCCGGCCGAGAATCTGGACGACAATCGCCAGAATCGGCAGCGGAATCAATGCCAGCAAAGTCAATTCCCAGGATACGAGGAAGCCCATCGCAATGATGATGGTTCCCATATATAAGGTTGAATCAACAAGTGTCAATATCCCGAAGCCCGCAGTTTCAGAAATCGCACGCAAGTCATTTGTAGAGCGGGCCATTAAATCGCCCGTCCGGTTCTTTTCAAAAAAGGTGGGCGTCATTTTCAGGAAATGCCCCATCAGGCTCGACCGGAGCTGACGCTCGATTACATAGGCACCGCCGAATAATTGATATTGCCACACAAAATTGATCAGATAAGCAAGAATCATCGAAACCCCTAAAACGATGATGTATTGCCATAACAAGCTGGACGTCAGCTCGTTTTGGGCGATCGAATCGATGGCCACACCAATCAGCCAGGGTGGGATGATTTCAAGTATATTGGCTATCAGCAATAAGCCGACTGCAATTGTATAGCGGATCCAGTTTTCTTTAAAAAACCATTTTAACTTCCATAAAACATCAAACATGTAAAACTCCTTCTTTCTTCTTCGATTTCAGCTAGTCGCCTTCCAGCGATTCTTTCATCATTATCTTTCTTTGTTGGACTTTTTCCATTTTTATATTCTCCTCTATTTTTTATTTGGCAACTGTTCCTAGGTGCCGATTATTTAAACAGCAGATGCTGGTCAAATCCTGCTCCATGCTATGTCCCTATCCTGTTTCGCTCTGACATGATTTAACTTAAAGAGCCAGAGAGTGAAGTCCGGACAATAAAAAAACGCATGCCAATTTTTCTTGGCATGCGCACATGAAAAAGGGACAGGTCATCAGACCGGTCGCAATGTTTCTAGTCACGAAATAAATTCAAAGACAAAAAACAGGATGGCCTGACGCAGATATGAAATTGAATTGAACTTTTCCAAATACTTTTTTCATCGTCAAAACCTCCATTCCTTCAAATTTGATGGTTCAAGCGTACCACTGCCATTTTTGAATTGTCAACATTATTTTTAAAAAAGAGAATATTCACAGCAAACGAATTTTTCAGGATTTATTTATTAGCGTGTAAATCCAACTTCCAAGTTATATAAAATAGCCGCCGACATCAGGCAAACAAATGTTTTTATTATGCGCCATAAGGGTACTTTCTTAGTAAGAGTAAAACTTAAAGAGGTGAAAAAAATGTATAAAAAATTGGCAGTAGCATATGACGGTTCAGATGGCAGCAAAATGGCTTTGGATAAGGCTTTGGAGCTGAAACAGGATTTCCCTGCCCTGCAGTTATCAATCATTTATGTTAATGAAGAAAATCAGGAAAGTGTAGGTTTCATGAGTGCCGGTGATGCCACGGCTCCTGTTGCGTCTTCCAGTGTCGATAGCACTTATGCTCAATTCATGCCTTACGGAATAGGTGAAAATGGCGGAAGTAGAGTACCGAAAGATACGTTGGAACGGCCCTCAGAATTTTCAAAACACATGCATAACTCTATTCAGCAGCAATTGGATGACAAGAATATCGAAGCAACTGTCTTGGCGTTGGAAGGGAATGCTTCGAAAACCATACCCGCTTTTATCGAAGAGCAAAAAATCGATTTACTGATTGTCGGCAATAGCGGTAAGTCGGGCATGCAAAAGTTTTTCATCGGATCTGTCAGCAAGAAACTCCTTAAAGAAGCTTCCTGTTCGGTCCTGGTTGTGAAGTGATCGATTTTCAATCATCATTTTTGTTTGTGAGGCCTATATCTTCGGCATGGACCGAAACACCATTTTCATGCCAAGAGCCTCATAAAAATATTAGTTTACTTAAGTAGGGAATGGGTAAACATTACTAAGTGATAGAAAAGTTGAAACAAAGGAAGAAGGAGAACAGCCATGTCTAAGCAAACTGTCTACTTTCTGTCTTCGCATCAGCACCGTGGACTAATGGCTGAGATATGGGCAAATCGCCTCGATCTCCCTGACTGGGAAATCAGAAGCGCCGCATGGAGTCAGCCTTCAATCAGCGAGACTCCAATGGAAATCATGAAGGAAATCATTCTCGATCTGCCAGAAGTGGAACCGAGATCCTATAATCACGATGAAGTCAGCGAAGCGGATTTGATCATCGCGATGCATGACGGTGAATTGGAACAAGATGATATACCTGCAGATTTGCCCGCTCAAAAATTGCTGCGATGGGATATCCGGAATCCTGCACTACGGTCTCTGGATGAAACAGAACAATGGGCTTTATACCAAGAGATTTGTGATGAAATTGCCATGAATATAAAGAATATGGAAACTTATTTCCGTTCAGATTATATGTAAAAACCTTCACCCCCGATAAAGAGGTGAAGGTTTATTTTTTATCTATATAGAACCGCCCGGACAGGACTTCCTTCGGCACCTTTGATTTTTAATGGCAATGCCGATAACTGGTAGACACCTGCGTCAATCCCATCCAGTACAATGCCTTCCAAGATGTAACGGTCATTTGCATTCATAGCGTGATGCATCGGCAATTCTTTGCTGGTTTCCTGATCGACAGAAGGAACATCGACACCGAGCAGCCGAATCCCTCTCTCTTTCATCCACCCAGCAATTGATTCACTGTATACCGGCCATGCTTCCGGAAATTTCGTCCGATCTTTCCAGCTGCATGTTTTCAGTAATACGGCTGTCACTCCCTCTTCAGTTTCAGGCAAATCCCCGGCACCGATTTCGTTCAACCCCTGAACATCAATGACCTGCGCTGTGCTGAGATGCACCTCGAGCGGCATTTCCTCTATTGTAAGACCATTGTCATCGTAATGGAACGGAGCATCGATATGAGTACCCATATGTGTGCTGGTTTTAATTTCCCCAACATTAACAGAACCACTTTGTTCTTTCGTTACGGAAAGCGCATATTCGAACGCGCGGTCTCCCGGCCATTCCGGTGTTTCTGTATTCAATTCCATGGAAATATCAAAAATCTCTTTCGCTTTCATTTATGCCACCACATTTCGTTCATTGCTGTAATTCTTATATAACTCATCAGACATAATCTTTTTAAGGATTTCCACTGTACGTTCCACGTCTTCGAAAGAAGTGTATAAAGCAATCGGCGCCAGACGGACGATATTCGGAGCACGGAAATCCGGCACGACTCCTCGATCTTTCAACGCTTTGCAGATTCTTGCAGCTTCCGGATGGGACAGCGCAATGTGGCCGCCGCGTTCACTGTCCTGTCTTGGCGTCACATCAATCAGCTCAGGCAAATCTGCCGCCAGTCCATCGCGCAATAAAGAAGTCAATCGCAGTGATTTTTCACGCACTCTGTCAAGACCGGCTTCTTCGAAAATTTCTATGCTGCCCAACAGCGGAGCCATACTGAAAATATTCGGCGTGCCAATCTGATAAGCTCCTGCTCCTTGCGCTTTTGAAAATTGATGGTCCATGTCAAATTGCTTTGTTTTGTCAGAGCCGAACCAGCCTGCATTGCCAGGCAATAAATGATGGTGGCGCTCATGGATATATAGCCCGCCGGTTCCACCTGGACCTGAGTTCATATATTTATAATGGCACCATACCGCAAAGTCGACGTCATCCTCGTGAAGCGTGTGTGGCATTGCGCCAATCGAATGCGCCAAATCGAAACCGACAAGAATTCCCTTGTCATGTGCAGCCTCTGTAATTTCCTTAATCTCCAGCAATTGTCCGCTCCGGTAAAGTACAGATGGAAGCAGAACGATTGCCACATCATCTTTCAGCTCCCCAATAATATCTTCCAGGGCCAAAGTATAGCCATTGCGGCTTTTAACTTTACGCATAGCACTGGCAGGATCCAATCCTCTCAGACGAAGATGGCTTTCCACTGCATATATATCGGACGGGAAATTCAAATCATCCACCAGGATAACGGATCTCTCAGGCACAGGCTGGAACAAAGTCGACAACATCTGATGGATATTCGATGTAATTGACCCGGTCACCATTACTTCATTCGCCTGGGCGCCAACGAATGGAGCGATGCGTGAACTCATTTCCTCCGCCAATGTAAACCAGGGATCATCACCTTCTGTCCAACCATCAATCCCAAAATTTTTCCAACTGTCCATTAAGCTGAGCAATTTTGTTTCTGCACGCTTCGACATTAAGCCAAGCGAATTTCCATCCATATAAATTTGTCCATCTTTCTTATAGAAATCATTTTTAAAATTTTTCAGCGGATCTTGCTCATCTAGCTGTTTCGCTGTCACCATTGTCATCTTCCTTTCGTCTATAGGAATGCATACATTGCAGCTCCCAGAATCGCGGTTATCAACACAACAATCCAAGGGGCGAGTTTAAAATAGACTAACATGGCAAAAGCAATTACTGCAACGGCAAAGTCAGCAGGACCTTCGATCGCTGAAATGAATACAGGATTATATAGAGCCGCAAGCAAAATGCCCACTACGGCGGCATTGATGCCCTTTAATGCGGCTTGGACTCCTGATTTGGTCCGGATTATGCTCCAAAATGGCAAAGTGCCGATAACAAGTAGAAATGACGGAAGAAACATGGCGCTGACTGCAATTACCACACCCCATCCATCGCCCATCAATTGACCGAGATAGGCTGAAAGTGTAAATAATGGGCCAGGAACTGCCTGTGCTGCACCGTATCCGGCGATGAATGTGTCGGCATCCATAAAACCGGGAACCACTTCACGTTCAAGCATCGGTAAAACAACATGCCCTCCACCAAATACGATGGAGCCGACACGGTAAAAGATATCAAAAATTGCAAAATAACCTGATTCGATCATTGGGCGCAATAACGGCAACCCGATTAATAAAGCCGCAAAAATTGTCCAGGCGGCTATTCCGGTCTTTTTCCCGAAAGTAAGCACCAGCTTGACTGCTTCCGGCGCTTTATCCTGTCTATAAATCAGATAGCCGATCAATCCAGCGATGACGATGACGGCAATTTGTGCCCAAGCGGTCGGCACCAATAGAATAACTGCCGCTGATAGAACAGCAATCGCTACCCGAGGCCGGTCTGGAACCAAAGATTTCCCCATACCGAGCAAGGCGTGTGCAACTACTGCAACTGCCACAATTTTTAATCCCTGTATCCAGCCGGTATCAAAAGCCGCTTCTGAGATGAACATGGCAAAAAGGGCAAGTATCAGAACAGAAGGCATCGTGAAACCGAACCACGAAAGAAATCCTCCTAAAATGCCTCCCCGCAGCATCCCTATCGAAATGCCCACCTGTGAACTTGCAGGTCCAGGCAGAAATTGGCACAATGCCACAATATCCGCATAAGCTTTATCATCCAGCCATTTTCTTTTTTCCACATACTCATCTCGAAAATAGCCGAGGTGGGCAGTCGGCCCTCCAAATGAGGTCAAGCCCAATTTGGTTGATGCTTTTAGTATTTCGCTGTATTTATTCTTCGCCATTAAAGCCCCTCCTTTTAGTTCTTGCCTCTTCAAGCATAACTGATTGCTTATATGAATTATATGACAAGAATGTAAATTTTATTGACGGAATTGTTTGTTTTTTCATTTTTCTTCCCGTATCATTAAAGTACTTTATATTTCTCCCGGGAGGTGCAGACTTTGTTTCACTCATGTTTATGACTGAGGCAAAGGAATTATTTGGACATAGCCTTACAAGTGATCATATTTATCTTGCTTATCAGCGCAGCCGCTTTTTTTTCCGCAAGCGAATATGCCATCGTAAAAGTACGCAGCAGCAGAATCGACCAATTGATAGAAGAAGGCAATCCTAAAGCGCCATTTGCCAAAAGAATCATTTCGAATGTTGATGATTATTTGTCCATCTGCCAGATTGGGATTATGATTTCTGTCCTCGGATTAGGCTGGCTCGGCCACGCTTCAGTAGTCAATCTCATCCTCCCATTAACCGCTGCAGTGGGCTTGCCTGAAAATGTTGCCGAAATCACAGCTTTTCTCATCGCTTTTTTCATTGTGCTTGCTGCCTTGTCAATCGCAGGTGAACTTGTACCCAAAACAATTGCCATCCACCGGGCAGAACAAATTACATTGGCCACTGCCAAGCCCCTGATCACTGCTTATTACCTGATGTACGGGCTGCTATGGTTTTTCTACAAATCGACACGATTGTTGACAGGCATTTTCGGTTTCAGCCATGTTTCCCAATCAGACATCGGACATACGGAAGAAGACTTGAAGATTCTCCTTGCAGACAGTTTGAAAAGTGGGGAAATCAATCCTTCGGAATATGCTTTCGTCAATAAAATCTTCGAGTTTGACGAACGGATCGCTAAGGAAATTATGGTTCCACGGACAGAAATGAACGTCATTGAAAAAGATCTTACTTTGAAAGAAGTTTTTGAAAAAGCCGGCATCGAGCAATTTACCCGCTATCCGGTCATAGATGGTGATAGGGACCATATCATCGGTGTTCTCAATATGAAGTTTTTATTGACTGCTTATATCAGAAATCCTTTGAATGGGGATAAAGCTGTTGAGAATTTTGTTCTTCCAGTCATACAGGTCATCGATTCCATGCCATTAAGCGAATTACTGCTGAAAATCCAAAGAGAACGGATCCATATGGCAATTTTGCGTGATGAATACGGCGGCACGGCAGGACTTGTGACGATTGAAGATATCATCGAGGAAATTGTCGGAGATATCCAGGATGAATTTGATCTGGAAGAAGTTTCGGAAGTCCAAAAAATAGGTGAACAGCATTATATTTTCAGTGCCAAGATGCTGATTGAGAGCATTAATGATATACTGGATATTGAAATTGACGAAGAAGACATCGATACCATCGGTGGCTGGATGATGAGCAAGAATTTCGATGCCATACCAGGTGAAAAAATTATTGAACAAGGTTATGAGTTTCAGATCAAAGAAGTTGATGGCCATCATATTCTTTATCTGGAAGTCCGGAAAATAGAGGATTTTGAAAACGAAGAATAGAAAAAGCGACTCTCATGCGGGAGTCGTTTTCAATTTGTTCAAATGATTTGGGGGAAGGAAACTTTATGGAGTTATATACAAATTTGCGCCGCGGGGAAAAAGGAGCATGGCTGAGTATCGGTGCATATGTTTTCCTCAGCACGATTAAATTGTCATTCGGCTTTGCCGGGTCTTCAGAAGCTTTGAAAGCAGATGGGCTGAACAATTTGACGGACATCATTGCTTCAGTGGCCGTGTTGGTGGGACTGCGGATCTCCCAAAAGCCGCCAGATGAAAACCATCATTATGGGCATCTCCGGGCAGAAACGGTCGCTTCCCTTCTGGCTTCATTTATTATGGCGGTTATCGGTCTGCAAGTTCTGCTGGGTGCCGGACGGAATTTCTTCACACCGAACGAACAAGTGGAGCCTTCCTTGTATACCGCTGGAATCGCCTTTTTTTCGGCCCTCGTGATGTACGGTGTCTATCGCTATAATTTGAAACTCAGCAAGGAAATCAACAGCAGTGCCGTGAAAGCCGCCGCCTTCGATAACCGTTCAGATGCGCTTGTCAGTATAGGAGCGGGTATCGGGATCTCAGGTGCTATTCTTGGTGCCCCTATCATTGACATAATCACTGCTTTCATCGTGGGATTGGTCATCCTTAAAACTGCGTTGGACATTTTCAAAGAGTCCGTCATGACATTGACCGATGCCTTCAATGAAGATGAAGTGGAAACTTTATCGGCCATCATCCGGAAAGTTCCAGGAGTCCGTAAACTGAGTGATTTCAAAGGCCGGCATCATGGGAATGTTATGTTCGTCGATCTTACAATCGAAGTGGATCCGATGTTAAATGTCACGGAAAGTCATTGGATAACGGAGGAAATTGAAAGAAAAGTTAAAAAAACGAAGCCTAATTGTGTAGTGCTCGTCCATATCGAACCAGATTATTCTGCATATGAAGATTCGACTCCGTAAGGACTGGAATTTCAAAATCACCAAAAAGCCGGTAATATTTTTTGCGGTAATTTTCGGA